>CBHWDR010000360.1:0-4344 GCA_966112575.1 uncultured Chitinophagales bacterium | reverse complement strand
AGATGACCGCCGGCCTTTTCTTTGTGTCGACGATCAGCTACGTCAACCGGAACGAAGATTTCTATGTGCTTCATCGCGAAACCGGCCGGCCGGTCGTGGGCGCCGCCGTTCAGCTATGGAGCCGCATCTACAATTCCGACGAACGGAAGTACCAATACCGGAAAGGCGCGGTCTACAAAACCGACCTGGATGGCTATTTCGAACGAAAGCCCTCCGAAAAAAGCCGATACGAATCCCAACGCATGGAGATCACTACGGCCGATGACCACCTGTTTCTCGACGATGAGCAATATTTCGGGTACTACAACCACCCCCGGAAAGACGACCGGAGCGAAGAGAAGATCCTCGACGACAACATGCGGATCCATTTCTTCACCGACCGCAGCCTCTATCGTCCCGGGCAGACCGTAAGCTTCAAAGGCCTCATTACCACGAAAGGCCGGGCGGGCAAGATCGTGGTGCGGGCCAATCGAAAAGCGGAGATCCAGTTGCGCAATGCGAACGGGGAAACTGTTGATAAAAAGATGGTCACCAGCAACGAATTCGGGTCCTTCCACGGAAGCTTTACCCTGCCGCAGTCGGGACTTACGGGTACCTTCTTCCTGAGCACCAGCGACAACAAGGGAAGCGCCAATTTCAACGTGGAAGAATACAAACGTCCCAAATTCTACGTGCAGCTCGACACGGTGAAGGGCAGCTACCGGGTGAACGATACGGTGGTGGTCAGCGGGCAGGCCATCGCTTATGCCGGCAATAACATCAACGATGCCACCATCACCTACCGCGTGGAGCGTACGCCCCGGATTATTTATGACTGGTTCTGGCGCGGATTTACGCAGCGCTATTCGTCCATGGCCATCACCCATGGCGAGGCGAAGACCGATCCAGATGGCCGCTTTACGATCCGCTTTGCGGCTATTCCCGACCGCGCCATCGATCCCAAAACGCTGCCGGTGTTCGATTACACCGTGAGCGTGGATGTGACCGACCTCAATGGGGAAACGCGTTCTTCGTCCTCCCTCGTTTCGGTGAGCTATACCGATGTGGTTTTACAGGCCGGTATACCGGAAAAAGAAGCAGCCGATTCTTTCCGCACGATCCGGGTCCGCACGGAAAACATGAATGGCGCTTTTCAGCCTCGCACGGTGACCATGACCGTTCACCCCCTGAAGCCGGAAGGCCGGATGATCCGTACCCGCCTCTGGGAAAGACCCGATCAGTTCGTGCTGGATAAAGAAAGCTTCGTGCGCCTCTTCCCTTTCGACGAATACCGAAACGAATCCGACTTCCGCACCTGGAGCCGGGGTAACCCCGTTCTCCGGCAGACACTCACCACGACCGAGGACGATACGGTGGCTTTGCAACAGCCACTGGCTGCCGGCTTCTATGAGATCGAGCTGAGCACGATCGATGCCGCGGGCCGGGAGATCAAAGAACGGAAGTACCTCGAACTCTATGATCCCAAAGCTGACCGTCCCGCCCACCCGCAATACCTCTGGGTGAAGGGGGAAGAGCGTGCACTCGAGCCGGGACAGAAAGCGGTGATCGAGATCCGCAGCAGCACCGATGCACACGTGATCACCCTGGTGGACCGGAAATCGGTGAATGTTCAACTCAATCCTATCGGCACGGTGCGTGTCGATGGCGACCACCAGGAGGGCAAGGGAAAGATCAGCCTGAATGGTAAAGCCTACTGGAACTTCGACATCACGGAGCAGGACCGGGGCGGTTTCGGTGCCGGATTCTTCTTCGTGCGGAATAACCGGCTGTATCAGTTTGCACAAACCATTTCAGTTCCCTGGACCAATAAGGACCTGCAGGTGCGCTTTGGCACCTTCCGCGACAAGACCCTGCCGGGTGCAAAGGAAATCTGGACGGTGACCGTAAGCGGAAATAAGGGCGAAAAACTGGCAGCCGAAATGCTGGCTTCTGCCTACGATGCTTCGCTCGATCAGTTCCTGCCGCACCGGTGGACCAAGCCTTATTTGTGGACCGGGTATTATGAAACGATCCGTTGGGAAGGCCAGAACTTCGGTACCCTGGTGGCCATGAACAACCCGGGCTACCAGGGTACAGACTGGAAGTCGGCTAGTGTGGAGTATCCCCGGTTGGCTCTTTCCCTCCATGCGCAAGTCACCAAAGGGCTTACCCGAATGCGGTTCAACGCGCTATCTGTGCAAAATGAAGTAGCCATGGGCAACGCGGAAAGACGCGTGGTTTCCAAGGCCGCTCCTGCCGCCGCCATGACAGATTCGGCCGCGCCTGCTGCAAACGGCGCGTTCGCATTGCAACAAGAGTCAATGTCCGATCGAGATGGCGTAGACGATCAATTCTCATCCGGCAAGCCGCAAACAACCACAACTACCGTTCAGCCCCGCCGCAATTTCAACGAAACGGCCTTCTTCCTGCCCGACCTGCGCACCGACGCAGCAGGAAATATTTCCTTCTCCTTCACCCTGCCCGAAGCCCTGACGAAATGGAAAGTGCAGGCCTTCGCCCATACGAAGGACCTGGCCATGGGAACGACGCAGGCCGAGATCATCACGCAGAAAGAGCTGATGGTGCAACCCAATTTCCCCCGCTTCCTCCGCCAGGGCGACCACCTGGAATTGGCCATCAAACTGGCCAACCTCAGCGGCAAGGAACTCACCGGGCAGATGCAACTGGAGTTGTTCGATGCCGCCACGAATCAATCGGTGGACGGCTGGTTCCTCAACACCTTCCCGAATCAATACTTCACCGTAGCAGCGGGAAAGAGTGAGGTGGTGCGCTTTCCCGTGCAGGTGCCCTACCAGTTCACCTCCACGCTTACCTGGCGCGTCACGGCCCGGGCGGGCGACTTCTCCGATGCGGAAGAGAACATGCTGCCGGTACTTTCCAACAAGCAACTGGTGATCGAAACCCTGCCCCTGACCGTAAAAGGCGGAGGCACCAAGACCTTCAGCTTCGACAAATTGAAGAACGCGAAGAGCGAGACCCTGCAGCACCAGTCGCTCACGGTGGAATATTCCTCCAACCCCGCCTGGCAGGCCGTGCTGGCCCTGCCCTACCTAATGGAATATCCCTACGAATGTTCGGAGCAGATCTTCAGCCGTTATTATGCCAATGCACTGGCGGCCAAGATTGCGGGCTCGATCCCGAAGATCCGCGCGGTGCTGGAGAAATGGAAGACCACGGATACGGCGGCGCTCCTCTCCAATCTGCAGAAGAATACCGAGCTGAAGACCGTGCTCCTCGAAGAAACGCCCTGGGTCTTTGCCGCCCGCTCGGAAAGCGAGCAGCGAAAGAACATCGCCCTGCTCTTCGACCTGGTGAAGCTGGCTAACGAGCAAAGAGCTTCACTGGACAAGCTGAAGCAGCTGCAGCGACCCGATGGCTCCTTCCCCTGGTTTCCCGGCGGTGGCGACAACCGCTACATCACCCAATACATCATCACCGGATTCGGACGCCTCCAGAAGCTGGGCGTCGACGTATCGGCCGCCAGCCCGCTGATCCTGGAAGCGATGAGCTATCTCGATGAGCAAATTGTAAAAGATCACAAGCAGGTCCTGAAGTCGAAGGCCGACAAGGCCAAACAACAGCCCGGCGACCTCCAGGTGCAATACCTCTATATGCGCTCCTTCTTCCCGGGCATCGATGCGAAGGAAGCGACGCGGGCCGCCCAGGCTTACTTCCGCACGCAGGCGAAGACCTTCTGGCTGAAGCGGAGCAAGTACGAGCAGGGACTGATCGCGCTGGCCCTGCACCGCGGTGGCGACAAAGCCGGTGCGGGCACGATCCTGCGCTCGCTGAAGGAAACATCGATCCTCAATGAAGAGCTGGGAAGGTATTGG
This sequence comes from uncultured Chitinophagales bacterium, assembly GCA_966112575.1. Taxonomy (GTDB): domain Bacteria; phylum Bacteroidota; class Bacteroidia; order Chitinophagales; family Chitinophagaceae; genus Flavisolibacter. Next base: position 511 of record CBHWDR010000360.1, on the reverse strand, counting down.
AAGGACAATGACTATGGAAGGGGCTGGTACTGGTACCAGGCGCCGATCGAAACGCATGCGCTGATGGTGGAAGCCTTCAACGAGATCGGTGGCGACCGCACGGTCGTGGATGAGCTCCGCACCTGGCTGCTGCGCAACAAGCAAACGAGCAACTGGCGCACGACGCGCGCTACGGCCGACGCCTGTTACGCCCTGCTCAAAACGGGCAGCGACTGGCTTTCCGCGCAGCCGGTGGTGACCATCGACCTCGGTGGCCAGCGCTTCAACAGCACGGCTTCCGAAGAGGCGGGAACCGGCTATTTCAAGCAGACCATCCCCGGCGACCGGGTGCAGCCCGAAATGGGCGCGATCCAGGTGTCGGTGCAGCCGGCCAACGGCGCTGCCCCCGCAACGACCTGGGGTGCGGTCTACTGGCAGTACTTCGAAGACATGGACAAGATCACCGGCGCGAATACGCCGCTGCAGCTGAAAAAGCGCCTGTTCGTTCAGAAGGATGGCGACCGCGGCCCCG
>CBHWDR010000359.1:0-4350 GCA_966112575.1 uncultured Chitinophagales bacterium | reverse complement strand
CTTGGCGAGCAGGATCTCGATCAGAAAGGAAATGCCGATGATGGCCACGAGGGCGATGATGAAGGCTTCCATTTTCCGCATGCCCAGACGCTGGAGCACCAGGAGCAGAAAGGTATCGAGCACGGTGATGAGCACGGCCCAGATCAGGGGCATGCCCGTTAGCAGCTGGATGCCGATGGCCATGCCAAGTACTTCAGCCAGGTCGGTGGCGGCAATGGCGATCTCGGCCAGGAGGTAAAGTCCCCAATTGACGTATTTCGGATAGGTCTCCCGATTGGCCTGCGCCAGGTCGCGACCGCGGACGATTCCGAGCCGGGCCGACAGGCTTTGCAGGAGCAGGGCCATGAGGTTCGACATGAGCAGCACCCAGATCAGCTTATATCCGAACTGGCTGCCCCCGGCGAGGTCGGTAGCCCAGTTGCCCGGGTCCATGTAGCCAACGCTCACGAGGTAGGCAGGGCCGAAGAAGGAGAGGATGCGCTTCCAGCCGGGCTTGCCCGCTGTGGTGTCAACACTCTGGTGTACTTCGCTCAGGGATTGGTAGGGGTGTGATTTACTCATACGTCGCGAACATATTTTTTGCCAACTGCTCACTGATGGTGACCAGTCCGCTCTTCAATTTTAATTCCAGGGAGTTATCAAAGTCAAAATGCTTCTTCACTTCAATGCGGGTGCCGATGCCGATCTGCTTGTGATGAAGCAGCTCCAGCATGTCGGCCGACTGGTTGGTGACCTGGCAAACGAGGGCCGGCTTATTCAGCGCCATGTCCAGTACAGGCACCTTACTCACTGTCCGGATCTTGCCTTTCCGGTCGGGAATAGGATCGCCGTGCGGGTCGAAAGGAGGGAAACCAAGGTACTCGTCGAGCCGGTCGACCAGGGTGCGTGAGCTGACATGTTCCAGCTCTTCCGCCAGCTGGTGTACTTCCGACCAGGAGAACTTAAGTTTCTCCGACAGGAAGTATTCCCAGAGCCGGTGGCGGCGGATGATGACCAGTGCAATGCGCTTTCCTTCCGCACTCAGTGTAAAGCCATGGTAGGGCTTGTAGTGGAGCAGCTTCTTTGCGCTCAGCTTCTTCATCATATCGGTAACGGAAGCGGGGCGGGTATTCAGTTTTTCGGCGAGCTCGTTGGTGGCAACCGTGCCGCCTCCGGCCTGCAGGTGGAAGATGGCTTTCAGGTAATTCTCTTCGCTTGCGGTATAGTTCACCTCGGCTAATTTAAAATTTAGACAAAACTAAAAATATTTTTTCAAAGAGCTCAATCGGAAGCGCTGGCCCTGTTTTTTGTATTTTGGCGCAAACTTGAGCTATGTTCCGGATCGGCTTTGCTATGATCGCACTCTTGCTGGCAGCGGGATGTTCGAACGATAAAAAGGAGAAGGGAGCGGAGCCCCGGGCGGCTACCGGGTTTGATTATGCTTCGTTCAGCAGTGGATTTCCCAACGTTAACCTACCTTATCAATTGAATGACTCCACCTTGAAAAAGTCCAACGACACGGCGCTGATCCGGACACCGGACTTTGCGGGCATGATCCCCGACAGCCTGAGCCGCACCGTCTTCCCGAAAGGTACCAAGGTGAAATATATCGGGCTGGCTTCCATCAAGGTTTCAAAAGATCTGCAATATTTCGTGGTCAAGGGCAAGGGGGGCGAACGTCAGGCCGCCTGGCTGCTGGCGTTCACAAAAGGTGCGGCTGGCGGGGTAGTGCCCTTCCTGATCCCCGACGAAGACCCATCTACCGTGCAGGTGAGCGCCATCGATAAAGCCAATGCCATCATCCGCTCGGTATCGCAGAAACGTCCGGATAATACGGTTGCGGAAGGCCGTGAGGTGCTCAGCTACGACGCCCCGGCACGGCAGTTCCGGATGGTCCTGGTGAATGCCCTCGATAATGGCAGTGCCGCCATCCTCAACCCGATCGACTCGTTTGCGCGGACTCGTCCGTTCACCGGCGACTACGTGAAAGACAAAAAGAATTTCGTGTCCATTCGTGATGGGCGCACCCCCAACGAACTGCGAATGTTCATTCATATCGAGTCGGGTGAAGATGAAGAAACGGCCTGCTCGGGCGAATTGCGCGGCGACCTGGTGCTCATCTCGCCCACAGCAGCCGTATTTCGCAAAAGCGGTGATCCCTGCGTGATGAATTTCCGTTTCACCGCCAACTCGGTGACGGTTGCCGAAGAGCAGGGTTGCGGTGCGCACCGCGAATTAACCTGCTCCTTCAATGGCAGCTATCCGTTGAAGAAAACAGCAAAGCCCAAACCGCCCGTCCGGAAGAAAAAGAGCTGAGTTGATAACTGCAATGTGTGCTTCCTACACGTTTCCCGTATTTTGACTTAATTTGGCCCTCCAATTAAATTATTTGCAATGGATTTCCGAGCATTTAAAGTCCCGTATCCTGTTGATGATCGTTATGCGAAGCGCGTCGCGTATTTCTCCATGGAATTCGCGATCCATCAACCCCTGAAGATCTACTCCGGCGGCCTTGGCTTCCTGTCGGGCTCCCATCTGCGCAGCGCCTACGAACTGCGTCAGAACCTCGTTGGTATCGGCATCCTGTGGAAGTATGGTTATTACGACCAGGTGCGCAACCAGGACCAGACCCTCCAGGTAAGCTGGATGGAGAAAACCTATTCCTTCCTCGAAGACACAGGCATTCAATTCGAGATCACGATCCACGAGCATCCCGTGCGCGTGAAGGTGATGTACCTCCCGCCTCATGTATTCAACTCCGCCCCGCTCTTCCTGCTGACGACGGATATTCCCGAGAACGACTATATTTCCCAGACGATCACGCATCGCCTGTACGATGCCAACGTAGCCACCAAGGTGGCCCAGTTCATCCTGCTCGGCGTAGGCGGCGCTAAGTTGCTCGATGAGCTCGGATTCAAGCCGGAAGTCTATCACCTGAATGAAGCCCACGGTGTATCGGCGGCCTTCTACCTCTACCAGAAGTTCAACCGCAATATCGAAGAGGTGCGCAAGCGCCTCGTGTTCACGACCCACACGCCGGAGGAAGCGGGCAATGAAAAACACGATATCCACCTCTGCCATAAAATGAGTTATTTCTGCGGACTATCCGTGGAAGAAACCAAATCCCTGACTGGCATGCCCGACGACGGGCAGTTCAACCATTCGCTGGCCGCCCTGCGCTTCGCGCGCATCGCCAACGGCGTGTCGCAGCTGCACGGAGAAGTGTCGCGGCACATGTGGGGCAAGCATGCCGATATCCCGCCGATCCTTTCGATCACCAATGCGCAAAACTGGCGGTATTGGGCCGACAAGCAGCTCTATCGCTTCCGGGAAGACAGCGACGACCTGCGTTTCGACGACCGGAAGAAATGGATGAAGAAGCGGGCCTTCGAGATCGTAGCTGACCAGACGGGAAAGATCTTCGACCCGAACGTTTTCACCATTGTCTGGGCCCGCCGCTTTGCCGGCTACAAGCGCGCCGGCATGCTTACGCACGACCGCGAGTGCTTCGAGGCCCTGGTCAGCAGCACCAAGTACCCCGTGCAGATCATCTGGGCAGGCAAGCCTTACCCGGTCGACTACCCGGCCATCTCGGAGTTCAACCATCTCGTGCAGCTCAGCAAATCCTATAAGAACGTAGCGGTGCTGATCGGCTATGAGCTTGGCCTTTCCAAGCGCCTGAAGCAGGCTGCAGATTGCTGGCTGAATAATCCCCGCGTCCCCCGCGAGGCCTCCGGCACTTCGGGCATGACGGCGGCGATGAACGGAGCGGTGAACTTCTCCACCAATGACGGCTGGATCCCGGAATTCATCCACCATGGCAATAATGGTTTCGTGGTGCCGCCGGCCGATTACACGAAAATGCATGTGCAGGAACAGGATCAGTATGACCTCGACCAGATGTATGCCCTGCTCAACAAGCAGATCCTGCCCACCTATTACGAGGACTACGACACCTGGCGCCAGATCGTGAAGAACGGCATGCGCGATGTGATGGTCACCTTCGACTCGAACCGCATGGCTGAAGAGTATTACGACCTGCTCTACACCCGTCCCTATCAGAAGAACGAGCGCCATGCGGCCCTCGCCGGGGATATGGCGAAATAATTCGAGAATGAGGGAATGAGCTAATTCGAGAATGGGCTAAGCCGGCTTTATTTATTGGACAACACTTCCAGAGTCATCTGGTAAAAAAGAACAGCCCTCATGACGAGGGCTGTTCTTTTTTTATTTGCTTCCGATCTATTTACAAGGCGCTCGCGAGTGCTTCCACTGGTTTGGAGTCGGGGTAGAATTCGAGGAGGCGGCGGATGACCGCTTCTACGACGGCATCGGGACAGGAGGCGCCGGAGGTAATGAGGATCCGTGCCG
>CBHWDR010000358.1:0-4352 GCA_966112575.1 uncultured Chitinophagales bacterium | reverse complement strand
CTTGCCCTTGTACAGCGTGATCTTGCCCGGCCCGCTGCCCACATAACCAAAATCGGCATCTGCCATCTCACCCGGGCCATTCACGATGCAGCCCATGATGGCGATCTTGACGCCTTTAAGGTGATGGGTCACGGCGCGGATCTTCGCAGTGGTTTCCTGCAGGTCGAAGAGGGTGCGGCCGCAGGATGGGCAGGAGATATATTCGGTTTTCGATATGCGCGTACGCGTAGCCTGAAGGATGGAGAAAGCCGTATTGTTCATGAACTGCTCCACCGTTTTAGAAGAGAGGTAGGTACGGCCGGAGAGCGACTGGAAGCTCTGGGCCTGGGCCGCATAGCTTTCGGTGGTCATGCCCAGGCAGATGCCATCGCCGAGGCCATCGAGGAGCAGCGCGCCCGATTCGGTGGCGAAATGCACGAGGTGCTCATCGGGCGTTTGCCAATCCGAGTCCACAACCAGGACCACGGGGTTGCCGATCTTCCGGTTCATCAGCTCCATCATCATCCGGCGAACGGCCGGCATCGAACGGGGATGCTTCGAGCTCAGGCAAACCACGGCATCCGGCTGCAGGTGGTCGAGGCCGGTGAAATCATTGATCGCCGTTGCGTCGCTGAAACAATCCACCATCACGAAATTGAGGCTTGGATGCCTTCCTTCACCTTTGGCATAACCGGTATGATCGAAAATGGGATAGTAGGATCCAGGATCCGTGTTGCCGGGCGCTCCCGCCTGCAGCTGCATCCAGGTGGCCGGGTATACGATCACCTTGAGGGTGCCGGGCAGGGCGAAGTCGAGTACCTGGTGGCCGGTGAAGAGGTAGTCGGCGGCTATATCGGCAATGCTCCACTTGTCGCTGGCGGCAACATACGTATAGCCCACGCGCTCCAGTTCGGCAGGCGTGATCGTCGGCAGCTTGCTCAGGTCCGCGATCACCACGGGCACCTGTCCTCCGCCGATGTTGTCGACCGCGAAGCTTTCGCGTCGCTTGTATTCGAAGGGGGAATAGGACAGCCGCTCGGGCTCGGGGATGAGGATGCCGGCCGGTGAAAGCCGCGCAGTCGTGTAGCGTTTGACGATATCGCGGCAGACGGGAATTTCAAGTTCGGGATCTTCGGTCAGCGAAACCCGGATGGTGTCGCCGATGCCGTCTTCCAGGAGGGTGCCGATGCCGATCGCGCTCTTGATACGTCCATCCTCGCCATCGCCTGCCTCGGTAACGCCCAGGTGCAGGGGATAGGCTTCGCCGAATTCATTCATCATCGTTTCGATGAGCATGCGGTAGGCCTGGACCATCACCTGCGGGTTGGAACTCTTCATGCTCAGCACGATGTTGTGATAGGCCTCGTTGCGGGCGATGCGGAGGAACTCCATGGCCGATTCCACCATGCCCATGGGCGTGTCGCCATAACGGCTCATGATTCGGTCCGACAGGGATCCGTGGTTGGTGCCGATGCGCATGGCTGTGCCGTGCTCGCGGCAGATGCGCACGAGCGGCGTGAAGCGCTCCCGGATCCGCTCGATCTCCTCCGCGTAATCGGCATCGCTGTATTCGATCAGCTCAAATTTCTTCTTGTCAACGTAATTGCCGGGGTTCACCCGCACTTTCTCCACGATGCGGGCCGCGATCTCTGCGGCATTGGGCGTGAAGTGGATATCGGCGACGAGCGGGGTCTTGTATCCCCTGCGATGCAGTTCGTTGCGGATCTGAAGCAGGTTCTCGGCTTCCTTCTTCGAAGGCGCCGTGATGCGCACCAGTTCGGCGCCGGCTTCGATACAGCGGATGGTCTGCTCCACGGTGGCCAGGGTATCCATCGTATCGGTCGTGGTCATGGTCTGCACCCGGATCGGATGGCCATTGCCCAGCAGGAGGTCGCCAATGCGTACTTCCCGGGTCTGGAGACGCTTATATTGAGTCAGGCTTTCACAGTACATGAGTGAAAAATGTGATAATGAGCTAATTTGCTAATGAGGTAATGGAGGGCACCGTTCATCAACAGCGCAAAAGTCCGTTTGTTTGGGGAAAGGGACAAGTTAATGCCTGATTTTAGGACGGACGGCCTATCTCTAACCTCTTTTTGAACACGAAGACACAAAAACACAAAAACACGAAGCTCTTTTTCTCATCTATTCTTTCGATTACAGCTGGAATTCATAACGGTTGCAAGAACTACCCGTCGGTTAGTGCCCTCCCTCATCATTTCTTGTTCCTTGTTCTATATTCTTTATTTCCCTCCCCCTCTACATTCCTTGTTCTTTATTCTATATTCTTTATTTCCTACCAGTCCTGCGTCTGCTTTGTGCCGCCATTCTGCCCTTGCTTCACCCGCTGCTGGATCTGTTTTTCCTTCTGGTTGAGGAGCTGCAGCTTCTGCTCGGCCTCCTTCTGGCTCATCCGGGGATCGGGCTTCTTCTGCGACTGGCTCTGCGACTGTTTCTTTTCCCGAAGGGCCTTCTGCAGGTTCTCGCGGGCCTGCTGGTCGGCGGGATCGATGCGCAGCGCGCTCTTGTACGACTCGATACTGGCGTCCAGCTCCTTCTGCTTGGAAAAAGCCACCCCCTGGTTGTAGTAAGCCCCCTGGCGTACGGACTTGTTTTCGGAGCCCGAAGCGAGCGTGCCCAGGAGCTCGGTGGCCTCGGTGTACTTCTTCTGTTGCTGCAGGGCATTGGCCAGGTTGTAGGCCGCTACGGCGTTCTTGGGCTCGTACTCTAGGGCCTTGCGGTACTGGCTTTCCGCTTCCGGGAACTGCGACTGCCGGTAATATTGATTGCCCCGAAGGATAGAGGCATTGGCATTCTGGGCGCCGGAGTGAAGGCCGCCAAGGAGGAGCAGGGTAAGGAAGAGGGTTCTCATGGGCGTATTTTTTTGCGGTCGGGCAGGAAGATCTCGATGAGCAGCAGGAGCAACATCGGCGCTGCCAGCCAGTAATAGAAGGTCTCGAAATTCATGAGCGACTGGTCGCCCAGGGCTTTTTTCTCGATCTGTGCATATTGTGCCATCACAGTCTTTACCGCTTCCTCGGAGTTCAGGAGGTGCACGTAGGTACCGTTGGTTGTTTTGGCGATCTCCTGGAGCAGGCCTTCGTTCAGCTTGGAGATGACCACCTGGCCGCTTTCATCTTTTTTCGGGTTGCCGGTGGAGTCGAGGATGGTGGCACCCTCAGGCGAGCCGATGCCAATGGTGTTGATCATCACACCGCGGCCGGCGAGCTCTTTGGCTTTTTCTATGGCGTTTTCATCGTGCGTCTCGCCGTCGGTGATGAGGATCACGGAGCGGAAGCGGCCCGGGTCGTCGCTGAACAGCAGGTTGCTCTTCTCCAGGGCTTCGCCCATGCTCGTTCCCTGGGCCGCGATATCGCCCGGGCTGGCATTGGCCACATACATGCGGGCAGCATCGCGATCGAAGGTAAGCGGCATCTGCGCATAGGCATTGCCGGCAAAGATCACCAGGCCGGTTCGGTCGTCCTGCAGGTTCTCCAGCAGCCGCGAAACGAACTGCTGCGCTCGCGAGATCCGGTCGGGAGCGATATCGGTGGCCAGCATGCTGTTGCTCACGTCCATGGCTACCACGATGTCGATACCTTTCCGCACCCCTTCGGAAGCGGCATCCGGGCGCCGCGGGTTGGCGACCGCCAGGCAACCGAGTGCGAACACCAGCATCAGGAGGAAGATCCGCACCACGCTTCTGCGGGGCGTATGTCCGGGAAACAGTTCTTTTACGAGTTTGGGATCGCCGATGCGGCGAAGGGCTTTGCGGCGCCAGGCCCTGTAAATGATATACAACAACAGGAAGAAGGGCAGAAAGCAAAGCAGCCAGAAGGCTTCAGGATATTGAAATTGGATATCGTTCAAGCGGAGGTTTTGCTGGTTACAGCAAAGATTGTGCTATTTCGGGAATTCTCACTTCGTCCCCTTCATAAAGCCCAGCTGCGCAAGGATGCCCTTGAGGATCTTCAGGCGAACGGCCTGCATATCAATATTCGGGTCAGGTGACTCCAGGTTGAGGACGAAAATATAGGGGTGGCGGTTTTCCTCGATATAGCCGATCACCCAGCCAAGCTGCTTTCCGTCTTCCTTTACGCCCCAGCCGGTCTTGTAGCTCAAGCGGTATTCCGGCTTGTCTTCAAAGATCATCGCGCGCTTCACCACTTCCTGGTGGGCGCGGTAGAAGGGGAGCTGGTTGAAATAGAGGCGCTTGACAAGCCCCAGCTGTTCATCAGGCGTGATCTTGAGCGAGTTGTCGAGCCAGAACGTATCCACCCGCGTCTTGATCTTGTGGGTGCCATAAGACAGGGAGTCGAGCCAGAACTGCATGGTATCCTTGCCAATCCGCCGGGCCACTTCCTGGTAGTACG
>CBHWDR010000357.1:0-4352 GCA_966112575.1 uncultured Chitinophagales bacterium | reverse complement strand
CCTCGTCGATCTCGGCTTCGGTGATCACCAGAGGCGGCGCGAACCGGATCTTATCGCCATGCGTAGGCTTGGCCAGCAGGCCATTGCGCATCAGGATGAGACAGAGCTCCCAAGCGGCTTCCTTGTTGCGGTGCCGGATCTGGATCGCGTTCAGGAGTCCTTTTCCGCGAATGGCCTGGACATGCGGTGAGCCCAGCGCGATCAGGCTTTTCCGGAAATGGTCGCCCAGGGTGGCGGCGCGTTCTGCGAGGTCCTCGTCCTTCAGCACCTGCAGGGCCGCCATCGCCACTTTGCAGGCCAGCGGGTTGCCGCCATAGGTGGAGCCATGCTCACCGGGCTGTATCGTCATCATCACCGGGTCATCGGCCAGTACGGCCGAAACCGGCAGCGTGCCCCCGCTGAGCGCTTTGCCCAGGATCAGGATATCGGGCCGCACGCCCTCATGATCGCAGGCCAGCATCTTGCCGGTGCGTGCCAGACCGGTCTGGATCTCATCAGCAATGAACAGGACATTGGCTCTTTTACAGGCAGCATATGCTTTGCTGAGATATCCTTCATCAGGTACCATCACGCCTGCTTCGCCCTGTATCGGCTCCACCAGGAAGCCAACCACACCCGGCTCGAGAACGGCCGACTGAAGGGCTTCCAGGTCATTGAATGGGATCTGGATAAACCCTGGCATAAAGGGGCCGAAATCGGCCCTTGCCGTAGGGTCGGAGGAGAAGGAGATCACCGTGGAGGTGCGGCCGTGGAAATTGCTCTTGCATACGATGATCTTTGCCCCGTTTTCGGCCACGCGTTTCCTGCGGTAGCCCCAGCGGCGGGCCAGCTTGATCGCCGTTTCCACGGCTTCCACACCGGTATTCATCGGCAGCACTTTTTCATATCCAAAGTAACGGGTGATGTACTGCGCGTATTCGCCGAATACATCGGAATGAAAGGCACGGCTGGTGAGCGTGAGCGTTGCGGCCTGTTCCACCAGGGCCTGCACGATCTTCGGGTGGCAGTGCCCCTGGTTGACCGCGGAATAACCGCTGAGAAAATCGAAATATCGTTTTCCATCCACGTCCCACATGAAGATGCCTTCACCGCGGTTAAGCACTACGGGCAGGGGATGATAATTGTGTGCGGAATAGCGTTCTTCCAGTTCCAGGAAATGCTGGCTGGCAGACGTCGTTGCTGCATGCATGAATCAGTATTTTAATAAGGAGAAAAAGTGGTGTCAGGCGCTAGGATGCTGAAGTGGGACTTCAGTGATTCAGCAGGTCGAGGCAGCGAGTGAGGATGGACGTTTGCGTTGACATCGTTACAAATTTACGAAAAACCGGCACAACCACAACAATGCCGGTCAGTTGACCGGCATTGTTGATCGCTTCGATAAGCATGCACTACAATTTCCGGCTTACTCGCCGGTATAGATCACGCCCGTTGTCGGCGTTTCATACAACTCGATCTTGCTCAGTTGAGGGAGGAGGGGGCGAACCTGTTGCCAGATCCAGATCGTGATATTTTCTGCGGTGGGGTTCTCCAGTCCGGGCACATCGTTGATCAGTTTGTGATCCAGCCGATCGATCACACCGGAAAGCGCATCCTTCAGCTCCTTGAAATCCATGATCCAGCCGAGGTGTGGATCCGGCGTGCCCTGCACATACACGCGCAGCCGGTAGGTATGCCCGTGCATGTTCCGGCACTTGTGCCCTTCGGGTACATGCGGGAGAAAATGGGCTGAATCGAACGAGAACTCCTTATAGATTTCCATGAGGCGGCAAAGGTAGGAAGAAGCACAGAAAGGAGAAAGCCGTGGAGCAAAGCCCGGAGGAGAAAAGGATGGCTAGAGTACGAGGCTGCGAACAAAAAAGCATTCCGGAAAGGCGAGAGTAGGTGCCGCGCCGGCTGCAAAGAGGCCAAAGACCGTGGATCCGGACCCGCTCATCGAGGCATAAAGGGCGCCCGCTGCATAAAGCTGCGACTTAATGGTACCTATTTCAGGATGCGCTTCAAAGATGGTGGTTTCGAAATCGTTTTGAAGGAGGGAAGGCCATTCGGAAACGGGCTTCGCGATCTGCGCACGCAGGTCTACCGGTTCCGATCGTTTGTCCACCTGGCCAAATGCCCAACCCGTATTCACATGAATTCCCGGATTGACCAGCACCAGGACGTAGCCGGAAAGGTCGAGTGGCAGGGGCTCGAGTTGCTCTCCCCGGCCTTCGGCGTAGGCAGGCTGGCTGCGGATGAAAAATGGGCAGTCGGAACCGAGTCGGGCAGCATAATCCTCCAGTTGCATCATCGTCAACCCTAGTTTGAATTTTTTATCGATCAGGGAAAGGGCGAAAGCCCCGTCCGCGCTGCCGCCGCCCAGTCCTGCTCCCGAAGGGATGACCTTATGCAGGTGGATCTTCACCTGTGGCAATTCGGGAAAATCGTTCCGGAGCAGTTCCCAGGCCTGGTAGGGGCTTAACGAAGTCGTTGGCCCGTCGATGGGGAGCCCACTCAGGCTAAGTTCGGTACGCTTCTCGTCGGCAGTCAGCAGCTCGAGGGCATCGGTTAGCGGAATGGGATAGAAGACGGTCTGCAGGGAATGGAAGCCATCAGCCCGCTTGGGACCAATGTAGAGGCCGAGGTTGATCTTGCAATTTGGAAAAACGATCACGGCAGGCAGTTAGGAGTCTTTCTTCCGGCTGTTGATCTCATCGCGGATGGCGATGGCGCGGATGTAGTCTTCCTGTTCCAGTACCTCGTTCAGCAGCACTTCAAGATCTTCAAGTGAGAGGGTCTTGAGGTCGTCCTTGCCGCCGCGCTCTTCATCGGTAGTGGTCACCGTTGGCGTTTTCTTCTTTTTGCCACCGGGGTCTTCCATGAGGATGCCGGCGCTTTCGAGGATGTGCTCGTAGGTATAGACCGGGCAGCCGAAGCGCACGGCTAGGGCCAGCGCATCAGAGGTGCGGGAGTCGATCTCAATGGTATCGTTATCCGAAGAACAGACGAGCTTGGAATAGAAGATGCCTTCCTGCAGGTCGGAGATGATGATCTCGTGGAGGTCGATATTGAAAGCCGACATGAAGTTCTTCATCAGGTCGTGGGTGAGGGGCCGGGAGGGTTGCATTTTTTCCAATGCTACCGCTATCGCTTGAGCCTCAAAGCCTCCGATCACAATCGGCAAACGTCGCAAACCGTTCACTTCGCCCAGTACCACAGCGTACGAATGGGTTTGGGTAATGCTGTGCGAAAGAGCCACAATTTCCAGTTCTATTTTTTTCATATCGTTCTGCTACCGGTGAAAGCGCCAAAATTACGGGACTTATGACAAACTTAAACAGGCAGCAAGGCGGGTTTTCAGGATTTTTTGGGCTTGCGCGCAGGGCTCTTCACACCGGTTTTAGGAGTGGTGGCAGCATTGGTTTTCTTCTTTGGAACCCATCGGCCGACGATCTTGTAATCGACTCCGTATGTCGGGTATTCCTTGTTGGTGGTCAGCCAAACCGTGTCATAGATCACTTTCCCTTCGTTGGAGATCACCTCTACCGGCACCGCACGCTGGCCGGGATAAAAATCCGTGGTAGCAACAGTATCCACGCTCACTACAGCTGAGTCAATATAAGCCAAGGTCGTATCCGTCATCATGGTGGTTGAATCAACCATATAGCTATAGTCGTTTTGCTTGCGAAGCGTATAGCCGGCCGGAATCCGGAAGAGGCCTGCGTCGGGCACGCCGGCCTTGATCTCGATGGCCTCGAGCTCGAAAGTGACGTTCTGTTTCTGTTCTTCGGCCTCCTCACCATCGATCGTAGGGGTGCCCATCCAGTTGCCCATGTCGAGCTCCGCCTTCAGCAGGATATGGTCATTGACCACCATCATCAGCTCGGGCGCCGACCGGAATTGCTGCGGCACGCGGAAGACCAGGTCCTTCGCCACATAGAGGTTGCCCATCATCGGCAGGATGCGGAGCAGGGAAGAGGTTCCTGGAGTACCATTCAGTGGCACGGCTTCTACCGGGTGGCCCAGAACAGAAGCGGGACCCTCGGCCTTTTTCGGAGCGGCCAGGGTTGCCAGCTTCTGTACCTTGTACGATTTATACTGTGGCATGAAGGTGTAGAGCTTGCCGGAGTCTAGGTCGATCAGGATGGCATCTTCTTTCGTTTCCCCGTTCTCCTTAATCTGTAGATACAATTTATTCGGGCCGAAATGGATCGTAACCGTCGCCTCGGTCTTCTCGGTCGGTTTCTCAGGCGACTTGAGCTTATAGGTGATCGATCCAAGGAAGGAGGTTTCGGGTTGGGCGAGGGCGAACTGGCAGAGACAGAGCGCGGCCAGGAGGGTCATTAACTTCATAAGCGGGCATTAAAAAAGCCAAA
>CBHWDR010000356.1:0-4364 GCA_966112575.1 uncultured Chitinophagales bacterium | reverse complement strand
CAGCGCATCGCCCAGTTCCCGGGCGGCGCCCGCCATCTCGCTGAGCACGAGCACTCCCTGTCCGTCGATGCGGCTCGCCACGAATTCCTTGGCCACCAGGTTCATGCCGTCGCGCAAGGGCGTAATGAGCGCCAGGTCGGCAGCCGTATACAGGGCGATCAGCTCTTCGAAGGGAAGGGAATGATATTGATACAAGATCGGCTGCCAGTGCAGGTCGCCCAGTTCCCCGTTGACCTTGCCGATCAGCTCTTCGATCGAGCGCTTGCGCTCCGCGTAGGCCGGGATCTGGTCGCGGGAAGGAACCACCGTGAGATAAAAAACCACTCTGCCGCGAAACTCCGTGTAGCGTTCCAGGAACCGTGCGAACGCCTGCAGGCGCTGCTGCAGGCCCTTGGTGTAATCGAGGCGGTCGACCGAGAAGATGATCTTCCGGCCAGCAGCGCGCTGCCTGATCTCACTGCATCTCGCCTGCACCGCTCCGCTCCCGGCTGCAGTGCGGAAGCGGTCTACGTCGATGCTGATGGGGAACACATCCACCTTGACCAGCCGGTCCTTGTAGCGGATCAGGTTGCGCTCGGCAGAGAGACCGAGGATCTGTTGCAGGCAGCGCACGAAATGCTCGGCATACTCGATGGTATGAAAACCCACCAGGTCGGCGCCAAGGAGCCCATCGAGCAGCTCCACCTGGCAGGCCCGGGGCAGGGTTCGGATCAGCTCGTAGGAAGGAAACGGGATATGAAGAAAGAACCCGATCGTTACCTCCGGCATCGCCTTGCGCAGGACCGCAGCGAGCGGCAACAGGTGGTAGTCGTGGATCCAGATCACATCACCGGGCCGGCAATGGCGCTCGAGCACTTCGGCAAAATGAGCGTTGACCAGCTGGTAATCCGAAAAATCTTCAGCCCGGTAATCCACATGGGCCGGGAAATAGTGAAACAGGGGCCAGACCACCGAATTGGAAAAGCCGTTGTAGTAGCGATCGTATTGTTCCCGGTAAACAGGCACCGGGAGAAACGCGTATTTCGATGGAGGCAGGTTCCTCGCCGCTTCCTGCCAGGCAGTAGCCGAGCAGCCCGGCACCCCGGCCCAGTAAACTGCTTCGAACTGGCTTCCCTCCTTCTCCAGGTAACTGCTGATCGCACTGACCAGCCCGCCTGAAGAAGGCTGGATCCGCAACTGTTCGCCTCCTTCCTGGATGGTGATCGGCAGGCGATTGGACACAAGGAAAAGCCGTTTTGTTTTTGCCATGACGGGGTTGTTGGTGAAACAAGCAACCTACACCCCCGATCATAGAATGCGATTAAAATAAAATTAGATGCTGATTAAATCTGTCCCATGATAGCTAAAAGCCCGGCGCACCGGCCTGCCGAATTAGAAAGCTATTAGAACTTGGCTCAGGGCTGTTTTCTCTCGGCTAAGCCCCGCAATTTTGCTTCCTCAATCGCCCTTAATCGTACGTATGAAGTTGGAAGCAAGAGTGAATTTCGGACAGGGCTGCGCCTGCTACCAGATCCGGCGGGATGCGCCCGGGATCTATTTTGCCGACCTCGTCTTTTACGATGGGGATCGCTCCAAAAATCCCCCGGCCGCCATCAGCCTTGTGCGCGGCATCCGGCAATGGACCGGCAGCTGCGACGACGATGCGCTGCTTAATGAACTGGGCCGGATCATCGAGATCCACCTCGGCGAGCCCGAACGCGGCGAAGCCGATATTCACCACCGCCGCTGAATCCTTCTCCCCGCACTGGCGGGGATTTTATTCTGAAAAAGACAGATAGAAAAGCCCGCCGTGGATACGGCGGGCAGCACGAACCTAAAGCCTAATAGGAAACGTCTTACGCACCCGGCCGGCCGGCCTCTTTCTCCAGGATGCTGATGTATTTTTTTGCGGTCTCATTCTGCGGATCGATATCGAGCACCTTGTCGAGATACTCCACCGCCTGCTCCTTGTCTTTGTTCCGGTTCGCTTCATAAGCCGCGAGATAGCTGTAGGCCTCCACCATCCAGGTCTTATAGTTGGCATCATTCGGGTTGGCCTCCAGCAGGGCGATGAGTTTTTCATACACCGGTACGGCGATACCTGCATGCATGTTCGAGTCGGCCAACGCCTTGCTCTTCGCCTGCCAGTAGTAACCAAAGGACTGCTCGGGGTACTTGCTCACGTAGATGCCGAACACACTGTCGGCCGCTTCAAAAGCCTCGGCGCGGAAGTGCGCCAGCCCCCAATAGAACAGGTCCAGGTTAGTGGTCCTCGGAGCTACCGTATAGTACGCCGCCCGCCACTTCGCTTCGGAATTGAAGTCTTTTTTACGCGCAGCCAGTTCGTATAGCGGCCGGTAGAAATCGGCCAGTTTCGCCGAGTCAGTTTCCCTTGCCGCCCCTTTCTGCAGGTAAGCCATCACCACGGAATCAGGAGCCTGCTGCGTCCGCAGGAAGCTGGCCATCGCGAGGTGGTCTTTCGCAAGCTGGTTCGAGTCCGCTTCCACCGCGAAATAGGTCTCCAGGTAGCCGAGCGCCTTCGCCGTGTCTTTCTTTGCCGCATAACTGTACGCGATCAGCTTGTATAACCGGGGTTCTTTATGGCTATGAAGGATCTGTGCCGCATCACGGATCGCTGCGTCGTACTCCCGATTGAGATAGAGCAGGTCGGTGAGATTATAGACATGCTGCACCGAAGGATCGGATTTCGCCGCGTAATCGCGGTAGTAGGCCATGGCCTTCGCCGGGTCGTGCAGGAACTCGTACACATAAAGTTTGTAGTAGGAAGGCGCATATTCCGGGTCGGCGGCGATCGCTTTTTTGAAATAGTCGAGATAGAGTTCAGGATTCTTCTGCGAGAGGAAGAGCTCACCGATCTGGTGCAGCGCGCCGGCATGATGCGCATCCAGGTTCAAGGCTTCACGATAGGCCTCATAGGCTTCGGATCCTTTCGCCACTTTCCGGTAGGCATTGCCCAGGGCCACCCAGAGGTCGGCATTCTTCTTATCACGGTCGATAGCCCGCAGGTAGAGCGCAACCGCCGTTGCAGGATCTCCTCCCTTGCTCAGCGCCTGTGCGTCGGCCACGGCCCAAAGCAGGCCGGCATCCTTGCCTTTACCGGCATCGATGGCCTGTTCGAAGAGCGCGGAAGCCTCCGGTCCTTTCCCCTGTGTCAGCAGCACCATGCCCATGGCGGCCTGCCCGAAAGGCGAAGCCTGTACGGCTGCGGGCATCTTTCGGACCGTATCGGCAGCCCGGTCCTCCTGGCCGTTCAGTACATAGGACTTGATCAGCGCATACCACACACGGTCATTATCAGGCTCATTTCTGATCGCCTGCCGAAATGATCCGATCGCGGAGGCATAGCGCTCGTACCGGATGTATCGATAGCCTTCCTCAAGGCTCTGGGCGCGCAGCGCCAGCGCGGAAACGAGCAAGACGAGTAATAAAGTCATCTTTTTCATGATCGTTTTTTTTAGGTTTGAGCATGTGCCGGGTGAACCGCCAGCACCTGCACTTTTGATTGCGCGGAAAGGACATCGGAAATATGGCGGTCCCACCAGCCGATGCGGCTTTCGCCATCCGGGTGAAGGAGCAACAGGTCGGCTTCCACCCGATGCGCGTAATTGAGAATGGAGCGGGCCTTGTTGCTGCCGTGGACCACCGAATATTCGATGGGACAGCGCAGTCGCCGCTGCAACCATTGATACCCGTCGAGCAGGGCTGCCGCCGAATACTGCGAAGGCCCGCTTTGATCGATATGGGTCACGAGGTGCACATGGATCCGTCCGCCGCTGCGGCATAGCACTTCCAGCGTTTCCATCTTGCGTCGCGGCAGCTGCTCGGAGATCGGTACCACCACCGTGCGCACCCGCGCATGGAGCGCGCCCGGCTGCACACTGAGCACGGGCACCCGCGTCTGCTCGGCCAGGCGCATAGGCATCACTTCGGGGAACAACGAAAACCAGTGTGGCTCCCGTTGCCGGGCGATCACGATCAGGTCGGCACGGGTCGCAACGCTGACCTTGCGTATGCCTTCCTGTACGTTGCGTGCGGGTTGCAGCAAGGCCTGTACCTCCAATCCACCATTTCGCGCTTCGACCACCTCCTTCCACACCTGGAGCGCTTCCTCTAAACGCACCTGCTCGTCCCCTTCCACCGCACTCTTACAAACATGAAGGAGCGACAGGCGGGCAGGTCCAACGCCGGCGAGCTCCAGCGCCTTGCTCACGGCCACTTCCGTATTGAAACTGAAGTCCACCGGCACCAGGATATTCTGAAAGGATCGTAAGTCCGTCATATTCACGCAACGAACCTAGGCCAGTGGTATTAGCCCTCCATTAACCCGGAATTAGAAAGAAATTAGAATCGCCTCAGCGCATGCG
>CBHWDR010000355.1:0-4365 GCA_966112575.1 uncultured Chitinophagales bacterium | reverse complement strand
GGGCGACGAAGGCGAGGAGCAGGTAGTTCTTCTGTACCTGTTCGATGGGGATCTCCGCCTGGTGGCCGCCCTCATGGATGATCGTCACGGTTTTGGGCTGCAGGCCCATCAGTTTTTTGATGGCGGAAGAAGTGGAGGCTTTGGCCCTTTCTTCCAGCAGCTTGCCGAGGAGGATGAAGGCGATGACGACGGCCGCCGCTTCGAAGTACACATGGGGATGCAGGCCGCGGCGGTGCCAGAAGCCGGGAGCGAGCGTGTTGAAGACGCTGAAAAGGTAGGCGATGCCGGTGCTGAGGGCAACCAGCGTATCCATGTTGGCCGAGCGGTGACGGGCCTGCTTCCAGGCGTTCACGAAGAACTGCCGTCCGAATACAAAGACCACCGGCGTTGCCAGGGCCCACATGATATAGTTGGCATAGGGCAGGTCCATGAGGAACATCCCGATGATCACGAGGGGTACCGAAAGGCCGATGGCCCAGGCGGTTTTTTGCTTCAAGGCGCGAACGCGCTCCGCTTCTTTTTCTTCCACTTCTTTCTTCGCGGCCTCCGTATCACCGATCACGAGGTCGTAGCCGATCGACTGCACGGCCGCCTTCATCTGCTCGGGTGTGATGAGCGCGGGGTCGTATTCCACGAGGGTCGACGAGTTGGCAAAGTTGACCGCCGCATCCACCACGCCGGGCTGCCCCTTGAGGATCGACTCGGTAGAGATGGCACAGGAGGCGCAACTCATGCCGGTGACGGGGAAGGTGGTGCGAAGGGTGGAGGCCTTATGTAGGGTTGTTGAACGCATGGCTGATTCCATAGGGCAAAGCTCGTGCGCTATTGCTGAAGCATGGTTACAGGATTTGGGTCCCTTCTTTCATTTTAATGCGATGGCAATTGGTTTCTGCTTGCGAATGGCTTAGCCCAGGAATCGTAATTTAGCCAGTTGAAAATCGCACCCAAATGAACCCGGAACCACAAACCGTCAGCTCCTCCATCGAACCCTACCAGCTTGCCCTGGAAGCGGCGGGCCTGGGTATCTGGGACAATGACCTGCTCACCGGTACCATCGCCTTTGCCGGCCATGCCCACAAGCTCTTCGGTCTCGAACGGGGCCAGACGACAACGATACAGGAGCTTCTGGACCGTATGCACCCCGCAGACCGTGCGCGAACGGAGGCGAAGATCAAAGCCTGTCTCGACCCCGGAACACAGTTGCCTTACGACAATGAATACCGCATCGTGGAAAGGAACAGCGAAAAAGTCCTGCGCTGGCTTCGTTCGCGCGGCCGGGTCTTCTTCACCGAAGAGGGCATTCCCTATCGCTTTACCGGCACGGTTCAGGATATCAGCGCCGAGGTGCGGTCGCGAGAGAATCAGCAGAAGTTGCTTGCCCTGGTCGATAACAGCATCGAGCTGATGTCGATCCTCGAAAACGACAATACCAATTCCTACATCAATAAGGCCGGCATGAATATGCTCGGCTTCGACTCGATCGAGCAGGTGAACGCGACACCGATCTCCGAGCTCCATACTCCTGAAGACCTGGCTTTCGTACAGGTCAACGTGCTCCCCGGCGTGATCGGGCAGGGGCGCTGGTCGGGGCGAATGAACGTCCGGCACCTGAAGACCGGCGAGGTCTTTCCCGTGTACAACAACACGGTGCGCATTCACGATCCCGTAACCGGCGAACCCCTGGCTGTTGGCGCCGTAATGCGCGACATGCGGCCCGAAGTGGCGGCCCGGCGCGCGCTCGAAGAAAGCGAAAAGAACTTTCGCACCCTCGTCATGCAGGCACCGGTTGGCATCTGCATCCTCCGCGGCGAAGACCTGGTTTTCGAGCTGGCCAATGACTCCTACCTCGCCCTTGTCCAGGCGCGGCGCGAAGAACTCATCGGCCGGAAAGTCGTGGATGCCCTTCCCGAAGCCGCCGTTGCGGGTTTCGACGGTCTCCTGCGCCAGGTCCTGCGCACCGGCGAAGGCTTCCAGGGCCGCGAGGCGGAAGTGATCCAGGTAAGGGAGGGCGCGTCACGCCGGCTATTTGTCGATTTCACGTACGAGCGTCTCGAAGACTCAGACCGCATCATGGCCGTGGTTATCGACGTTACCGATAAAGTCCTTGCCCGGCAACGCCTCCAGGAAGCCGAAGAAGACCTGCAGCTACGGGTGGCTGAGCGCACGTCGGAGCTGGAACGGAAGAACCGAGAACTGGAAGAATTCACCTACGTTACCTCGCACGACCTCCAGGAGCCGATCCGCAAGATCCAGATCTTCCTCGATATGATCGGCAAGGCCGAAGGTGAGAAGTTCGCTCCCGAGTCGAGCCTTCGCTTCGGCAAGGTGATGGAGGCGGCACACCGCATGAGTCAGTCGCTGAAAGACCTGCTCCATTTCGTTGCGCTTTCCAATGCCGAAATGGTCACGGAGGTGGATCTGGATACGATCCTGGATCATGTAGAAAGCGATCTCGAGCTCCTGATCGAGACGAAGGGTGCTCGTATCCAGCGAGATCCCCTGCCGCGTTTGCCCGGCATTCCCCACCAGCTTCACCGCCTGTTTTACAACCTGCTGAACAACGCGCTGAAATTTGCCTGTCCCGGCATTGCTCCCTTTGTGCGCATTCAGGTAAAGATCGAAAAAGGTTATTGCCTGATCGAAGTGGCCGACAATGGCGTCGGCTTTGAACAGGAACAGTCGGAAAAGATCTTTGCACTCTTTCAGCGGCTTCATACCCGCGAGGAGTTCGGAGGCACCGGTATCGGCCTGTCGATCTGCCGCAAGGTGGTGAACAATCATGGCGGGGAGATCCGCGCGGAATCCAGCCCGGGCGAAGGCGCCCGCTTTATCGTCCGTCTTCCCACGAATACTTGACACCGCTCGCCTAAAAGAAAAGCCTCCCGTCAACCGACGGGAGGCTTTTCTTTTAGCGGTCTGCTCCTTATTGTTTGGTGAATGGGATACGGTCCATGCGCAGTCCCTCTTCGATCTCGGCCACATAAAGTCCGGCCGGCAGGGACGATACATTCAGCAGGGTAGTTGCGGAATGGATGGTGGTCCGGATCACCCGTCCGCCATTGACACCGTAAATGGTCAGCACGGCCGGCTTGCCCGAATAGGCATAGCGGATCGTGATACCGGAACTGGCGGGATTGGGCTGCAGGCTCGCACGGATAGACGGGCCCTCGATCAGGATCACCGAACTAAAGCTGCTGCGTCCGTCCACGTCCACCTGGCGCAGGCGGTAGTAGTTAGCGCCTGGCGCCGGCGTGGTGTGTACGGCTGAATACGAACGCGGGTCGGTACTGTTGCCTGCCGCGGCCATGCGGGCGATCGCATTGAAGCGGGCGCCGTCGGTGCTGTGCTCCACGAGGAAATGACTCGTATTCGTTTCGGTGCGGGTCGACCAGCGAAGGCCTACTTCCGTCCCCTGCCGCGCGGCATGGAACTCAAGCCCGGTGAGGGGCAGGATGCTCAGGATCGACACCGTGCGGTTGGCGCTGAGAAAAAGCAGCGGATCGCCGGTCATGCCGCCGTATTCCACCACATAGCCTTTCACCTGGTTTTCGCGGTTGTCGTTCCACCGGCCCGGGTTGGTGGCGCTGCCATAGATCTCGGCCACATTCTCGTACACAGAGCCATCGAAATAGTTATTGGGTTCGCCCAGGTTCCAGAAGTTGAAGGCGGTACCGTAAGCGGAAGGGTAGGAGCTGCCGTTGGGTGCGTTGCCCGTCGTGATCTGGCTGCCTTTCTCCGGCCCGGTGACCCAATACCACTTTCCTTCCGAGAGGCTTTGGTTGCCATAGATGGCACTGCCGCCGGCGGTGGTGATGTAGCGGTAATCGTCGCTGGCGCCGATCCAGGCGTCGGCAGAAAGTTTCTGCTTGATGAAATCATTTTCTTCCTGGCTGCTGATCGTGGTGAGGTAACCCTTCAGTCCAAGATAGGTGCTGCCGTCGGCATTGGTGCGGGCGGTGGGCCAGTTCACGGCCGATGACATATACTCGTAAAAATGGCCGTTGTTCGAAGCCGTGGCGTTGCCCAGCGAGATGGTCCCGTCGGGGTTGCCGACCGTGTTGGAAGTGGAGTAGACGGTTCCGCTGCGGATGTGGTCCTGCCATTGCTGGGCCGTGATCGTACCGGTAGTAGAGAAGGACAAAACGCCGGTAGTGGAGTTATAGGTGCCGCTGAACGTTCCGGGCAGCGTTCCGGTAAAACCCAGCACATCGCCGGTCTTGAAGTTACCCGAGATCGTGGCCTTGCCCTGGGTGAAATTGGTGGCGGTGTAGATCACCAGGTTCGGGTCCACCACGAAAGCAGGTGCATGCAGGCTGTAAGGTGCCGCCGTTGCCGTAGTGGAGACCTGGGTGGCGATCATGGTGA
>CBHWDR010000354.1:0-4371 GCA_966112575.1 uncultured Chitinophagales bacterium | reverse complement strand
TGGTGCTGATCATCGGCATGGTGTTCGGCTTTGAATTGCATAAGCAGACGGGCCGTGGCGGCTCTTTTTTCAGCCGCGACAAGCGCAGCTCCCTCCAGGAAGCGCTCGACCTCATCCGTTATCGTTATGTTGATTCCGTTGGCCTGGACTCGCTCCAGGACAACGCGATCTCCGAGGTGATGAACCACCTCGACCCCCACTCCGTTTACATCCCCGCCTCCGATGTGCAGTCGTTTAACGAGGACCTGGAAGGCAATTTCGAAGGCATCGGCATCGAGTTCAATATTTTCGCCGATACCGTGCACGTCCTGTACGTGATCCCCGGCGGTCCCAGCGATAAGGCCGGCATGCAGCTTGGCGACCGCATCATTGCGGTGGATGACCAAAGCATCGTAAGCAAGACCATGCCTTCGGATGAGATTCGCAAAAAAATCCGCGGAAAGGAAGGCTCGAAGGTGAAGCTCTCCATCGTGCGGAACAATACGACGCAGTTCAAGGAGGTGGTGCGCGGCCCCATTCCCCTCCCCTCGCTCGACGCCTCTTATATGATCGACAACAGTGGCACGGGTTATATCAAGCTCAGCAAATTCTCCCGCACAACACATGCCGAATTCATGGAGGCGCTCGATGCCCTTCAGAAGCAGGGATTGAAAAAACTGGTGCTGGACCTGCGCGGCAATCCGGGCGGCTACGTGGACCAGGCGGTGCTGGTAGCCGATGAGTTCCTCGATGGCGACAAGATGATCGTTTACACCAAGGGCGTCAACGTGCCCAAGGAAGAGTACCGCGCCAAGAAAGATGGCATGTTTGAAAAAGGCCCGCTGGTGGTGCTGATGGATGAGCTAAGCGCTTCCGCTTCGGAGATCATCGCCGGCGCTTTGCAGGACTGGGACCGGGCAACGATAATAGGCCGCCGCAGCTTTGGTAAGGGCCTGGTACAGGGACAATATGACCTGAGCGACGGCTCGGCGCTCCGCCTGACCATTGCCCGGTACTATACGCCTTCCGGAAGAAGCATCCAGCGTCCCTACAACAAAGGGAATAAAGTCTACCGCGAAGAGATCCTCGACCGCTTCCATACGGGCGAGCTGGTGACACCCGATTCGATCCATTATGATAAGGGGCAGCCGTTCAAGACGATGGTGCAGAAGCGTACAGTTTATGGCGGCGGAGGTATTTCTCCCGATGTATTTGTCCCGATCGATACCACTACGGTGGCGAAGAATGTGTCGCAGCTCTACCTCGAAGGACGGGTCAACAATTTTGTGTACACCTATTACACCGGCCACCAGCCGCAGTTCCAGCAGTATAAGAACCCTTCGGATTTTGCCGCCCGGTTCCAGGACGAGGAAGAAGCCTGGCGCGGCCTGGTGAGCTTCGCGCGGAAAGACAGCATCTACCTCGAGCATATTCCCGAGAAGGACCGGAGTTTCCTGCAGAACCAGATCAAGGCCTACTTGGCCCGACTGCGCTGGCGCACCCAGGGCCAGTACCAAGTCGCCAATACGTTCGACCCGGTGGTCATGAAGGCCAGGGAAGTACTGAAATAAAAGAAAGCGTCCCGATTTTGTCGGGACGCTTTCTTTATGTGATCTCTTTACTTGATGTACTGGTCCCGCTTGTCGATCCATTCCTTCTTCTCGATAAAGTAGGAAATGATCAGTCCAAGCCCGCCGCCGAGGGCGATGAGGGAGAAATAGATCGGTGCATTCTCGTGTTCGTGGCCCATGTTCCGGTCCATCAGATAGGCCAGGAAGAGCCCCAGGCCGGCACCGGAAAGCAGCAGTCCCCATTTGAGGCTGCGGAAGGGCGCCGGGAGGTTGGAATACTGTTTGGGATTCCAGCCTTTTTCCATCATCGCGAGGTTTTCGCGGGTGCGGAGGTAGTAGATGCCGAAGATCATGGCGAATCCGCCGGCAAAAATGGTGATCGGTACTAAGATTTGTGCGCCGTCCATAATTCATTTTTTATTGGTGGTGAATAAATTGTCTCGGTTTGTATCCCCTTTGACGCCCTGTTTCGGATCCAGGTTACAGGTTTCCAGAAAGTTTTTTCAAAGCCGTTGTCTGTCCATTAGGACTACAGTCGTCATGAGCAGGTTACAGGCTCGCTTCGCTCGCTTGAAATGAACCACTAAGACACGAATAACACAAAGGAGCACAAATATGTACTATACAATAGTCTTTATGCGCCTTTGTGCCTTGGTGGCTTTGTGGTTACTGTATTTCTTGCGAGCAAAGCGCAGCAACCCTTGTAACCTTTCTTCAAAAGCTGTAGTCTTACCAGGAGAATGCACACTGGAACCGACGATAAGGAGCTCATCGCCCGGGTATTAAAGGGCGAGCAGAGCGTATATGCGCTGCTCGTGGAGCGGTACCAGGGCTTTGTCTTCACCATGGCCTTGCGTTATGTGAAGGCGAGGGAAGATGCGGAGGAAGTGGCCCAGGATGTATTTGTAAAAGCCTACCGGTCCCTGGCGGATTTCAAAGGGGAATCGAAGTTCAGCACCTGGCTTTATACGATCACCACCACCACGTCGCTGACCTTCCTCCGAAAGAAGAAGCTGGACGTGCATTCGCTCGACAAGGAAGGGGTATTCGAAGTGGCCGACAGCCAGGGCGGAGGAACGGGTGCGGACGCGATCGAACAGAAGAGCCGCATCGCTTTCGTCAACAGGGCGATCGGCCTGCTGAGCGCCGACGATGCACAGGTTCTTACCCTCTTCTATAAGGGCGAGCAATCGCTGGAGGAGATCGCGCAGGTGCTGGGCAAGGAGCCCAACGCCGTGAAAGTGCAGTTGCACCGGGCACGTACGCGGCTGAAGGAAAAGATGCAGCGTCATTTCAGCGCCGAAGTACGGGACCTCTATTAAAAAATATTAAGTAACTGAAATTCGTCTAACATGAACCAGCACGAAGAAATGGAATTGCGGATTTGGTCCTTCCTAGACGGGGAAGGCACCGAAGAGGAACGCTCGGTCATCGAGCGGCTGATCCGGGAACAGGCCGAATGGAAGGCGCTCTACGGCGAATTGCTGGAGGTGCACGAGGGGCTGCAGGCCACCGAGCTCGATGAGCCCTCCATGCGTTTCACCCGCAACGTGATGGAAGCGATCGGCCAGGCGCAGATCGCGCCGGCGGCGAAGACCTATATCAATAAACGAGTGGTCTGGGGCATCGGCATCTTCTTCATCACCATGCTGATCGGGTTCCTGGTGTACGGAGTGGCGCAGATCAACTGGTCGGCTGCAGGCTCCAACAGCAACCCCCTGGGAGTGGACCTCGGAAAAGTAGATTACTCACCCTTCTTCAGCAGCACGCTGATGAATGGCTTCCTCATGATCAACATCATTGCCGGGCTCTTCCTGCTCGACCGTTGGCTTGGCCAGAAGCGCGACCAGTACCGGAGCGCTGGTCCCCAGGCATGAGCTTCTTGATACGTAGGCATTCAAATAAAAGCGGGCTAACTAGCCCGCTTTTCAATTAGTCGTTGAACTTTTTCTTCAGCTCCATCAGCTTGCTCTGGAAGGGATTGAGCGGTTCCGGTTTTTTCGAGACCGGCTTCCCTCCTGCAGCGGCCGGGCGGCGTTCACCAGGAACCGAACGCTCCTTCGGTGCGCTGGCATCCTTCATGGTCAGAGCGATCCGCTTCCGGGCCACATCCACCTCGGTAACCGTGACCATCACTTTCTGATTCAGCTTCACCACCTCGTTGGGATCTGAAACGAAACGGTTGGCCAGCTGCGATACATGCACCAGGCCGTCCTGCTTCACGCCGATGTCCACGAACGCGCCGAAGTTGGTGATGTTGGTCACAATGCCGGGCACCTGCATGCCCACTTTCACATCTTCGATGCCTTTGATATTCGCGTCGAACTGGAATTCCTCGATCTGGGCGCGCGGGTCGCGACCGGGCTTCTCCAGTTCCTTAAGGATGTCTTCGATGGTGAACTCACCAACGGATTCATTGATGTATTTCTTCTTCACGATCTGCCTGCGCAACTCGGATTTGCGGATCAACTCTTCAAGCGAAGCCTGCACGTCCTTCGCCATCTGTTCAACCAGCGTATACCGCTCGGGGTGGACCGACGAGTTATCAAGCGGGTTCTCTGCGCCGGGGATGCGCAGGAAGCCGGCGCACTGCTCGAATGACTTGGGGCCCATCAGCGGCACGTTCTTCAGCTCCTCACGGCTCCTGAAAGGACCATGCTGCGCACGGTAATTCACAATATTGGCGGCCAGGGTGCCGCTGATGCCCGATACATAGTTCAGGAGATGCTTCGAAGCCGTATTCACGTCCACGCCAACGAAGTTCACGGCGCTCTCTACCACGCGGTCAAGGGCCTGCTTCAATTTCACCTGGTTCACATCG
>CBHWDR010000353.1:0-4377 GCA_966112575.1 uncultured Chitinophagales bacterium | reverse complement strand
TTTCTCCAGCTTGTTGAGCATCCACACGGCAAAGACCAGCCAGACGAAGCCCACCCAGTAGCCGGCGATCACTTCGGAGGAATAATGCACACGCAGGTTAACGCGGGTAAGCCCGATCACGATGATGAGGAGGGCCAGAAAAACGATCACCGACCAGCGGATGGTACCGGGCCATTTGGATGTATAGACCATGTAGATCAGCAGGCCATAGAAGGTCACGCTCATGAGGGCGTGCCCGGAAGGGAAGCTGAGGCCCTTGGCTTCGAAGAGCAGGGGGATGTCGGGGCGGGTACGGTTGAAGAGATGCTTCAGTACGAACATCAGTCCTACGCTGCTCAAAGCGATGGCGGGCAGCTTGATCGAATGCCATTTGTGTTTTTTCACGAAGAGG
The DNA here is from genome assembly GCA_966112575.1 of uncultured Chitinophagales bacterium. Lineage (GTDB taxonomy): Bacteria > Bacteroidota > Bacteroidia > Chitinophagales > Chitinophagaceae > Flavisolibacter. The sequence continues at coordinate 3,986 of CBHWDR010000353.1, read as the reverse complement.
AACCAGGCGATCAGGCCGAGGTTGGCCGGGATGAGGAACTCATGCGTGCCCAGGAAGGTGAAGGCCTGCATCAGGGCATTGTTGCGGTCGCTGACGTGGTTTTCCATGAAGGCGAAGACGCGGTCGTCGAACTGGGTGCGCTTCAATACGAACACCCGGCGAACGAGGTAAACGAAGGTAACCAGGGCGAGGATGAACAGGCCGATCACCAGGATCATCTCTATGGAGAGCAGGGCTACCGAAGCCCAGAACTTCTTCACGCGGCGGGACAGGTGCTGAAACATGGGGAAGAGAAAGCAAAGAAAGGACCAATGGGGAGCAGGGTTGGCGGACGACGGACGACCGACCACGGAGCGAAGCAAGAGAAACAACGCGGATCTTAGAAATCTAATGGATTTACGCGGATGCTATTTCCTTAATGCGGAGCTTTTGCTTTGTTTGGACCTGCTTTATTCAAAAACAGCGTAGAGAGAGGAACGCAAAGAATTTGTAATGGTCGCCTTTGTGCTTGTGTCTTTTTGGTAAGGGGCGGTCTTTTCCTCTGTTCATCCCTCCAACGCTAAGGCCGCGAAGGTGGGCGCTGGCGCCCACGGAATACAAGAGCTTCAAAGCGAGAAGCACACCTCTCCTTCGTTAGAGATAAATGCACTTCTTCCCGCCCAGGCGGGAACCTCTTTGCGTTCCTTCGCGCTCAGAATGATAAACAGAGGAAAAGGTCAACCTCCCCGAAACCCTCTACTTCTTTAAGTGACCCATACATAAGTCTTTGCGTTTTTGCTTCTCTTCGCTCGCAAGGACGTCCATAGAAGGATGCAGAAGTCGCTTAAGCAACGGCTAGAAGAAGGCTCCAATCATAGAAAATCGATCCGTTTAATCTGCCAAAGCGATGTTTCATCCGTTCGCGCGCCAAAAGACCGGCTCAAACAAGTAAAGCTGTTCTGACCTGAGGAAATCTCATCCGTGTTCATCTGTTACATCCGTTAAATCCGTGTTCTTGCTTCGCTTCGCGCGTAAGGACGCCCAACGGTTAAGGTCAACTGCCATTGGTACGATTTTTATTCCCACAACAATATGTCAAAGCCGGTATTCACTACGAAATCCACCACCATCCATCGGGTAGCTTACACCGAAAAGGACAAGGTCATGGAGATCGAGTTCCGCAGCGGGAACGTGTATCGGTATCACGACGTGCCGCCCCGCATGTGGAAGATCTTCCAGCTCTATATCGAATGCGAGGGATCGGCAGGCTCCTTTTTCAATGAATACATCAAGAACCAATTCACTTCGGAGAAAGTTTAAGTGTTCAAAAGTTCAAGAGTTCAAAGGTTACGACCACTCAACTTTTGAACTCTTGAACTATTCAACTCTGGAACTCTTTATGGTCTTGGGCTGCCGGCGGGGCGGGGGCCGCCACGGAGCATATCGGTAGCGCCGTCCATCGAATGGTGCAGGCTCAATTCTCCGCGGGGCTCGCGTTTCACTTCCTCCTTTGCTTCCAGGCCAACGGGACCTTTGCCGATGGTGATGCCGCCGTCCACGGCGAAGAGCGCGCCGGTGACATAAGAGGCTTCTTCGGAAGCGAGGAAGAGGTAGGCGTTGGCGATCTCTTCCGGCGTACCGCGGCGACCCATGGGCGTACCGGAGAGGATCATCTGCTCATGCTTTTCTTTCATCGGGCCTTTGTCTTTATGCGTCCAGGCCGTGTCGATGCCGCCGGGACAAACACAGTTGGCCCGCACGCCATGCTTCGCCTGCTCCACGGCCACGCCGCGCATGAAGGCATGCATAAAGCCCTTCGTACCGCCATAGACCGCGTTCTCACCAAGGCCCAGGAAGCCCGATTCAGAACCGGCCGACACAATGCAGCCACAGGTCTTGCGCAGCTCCGGGATCGCGTAGCGCGTCATGAGAAAAGCCGTGCGGATATTATTCTTCATCAGGTAATCGAAGGCATCAAGCGGGTAGTTCTGGATCTCCTCCATCACGGGAAAGACGCCGGCATTGTTGATCAGGATGTCGAGCCGGCCATAGGTGCTCACGGCAAACTGCACGCAGTCGCGGGCATTGTCTTCGTTGGAGATATCGGCGCTGAAGGGCGTGGCATCGCCGCCATCTTTCATGATATCGCGCACCACTTCGTGGATCGGGTCTTCCGGGAAGCCGCTGACGACCACCTTGGCGCCCTCGCGGGCAAATTTCTTACAGATGGCTTCGCCGATGCCCGTACCGCCACCGGTAACGATGGCAACTTTGCCGAGTAAACGATTCATGTCTCTTCTTTCGGCCATGCGCTGAAAACCTCATGCCAGAGAAAAGGAACGCGGATTTTATACAATAGAACGGATTAGAACGAATTTTTCTGAACGAGATAAAAACCAGATCCGTGTAAATCCGTTAGCTTCCTTCAGATCCGCGTTCTTTCCCTACTTCCGAAGCCACATGAGGCAGACAGGGCTTCCGGTAGTGATGCGCTTGCCCGAGTCAGTGAGCAGGCCCGTAATGGGATCGAGGCGGAAGATCACGATCTCGTCGCTGTTCTGGTTGGCCGCGAGCAACCATTGTCCATTTGGGTGAATGGTAAAGTTGCGGGGTGTTCTGCCGAGTGTAGATTGATGCCCCGCAGGCGTGAGCCGGCCGTTCGTTTCGTCGATGCGGAAAATGGCGATGAGGTTGGCCGAGTCGCGCACCGAGGCATAAAGGAATTTCCCATTGGGCGATACATGGATGTCGGCACAGGTAAAGGGCTGATTAAAGCCTTCGGGCAGTGTGCTGACCAGTTGCAGCGAGTCGAGCCGCCCGTTGTTATACTGGAAAGCAGCCACCGTGCCGGAGAGCTCGTTCAGCAAGTACATCCATTTGCCGTTGGGGTGGAATTCGAGGTGGCGCGGACCGGAACCGGGCGGCAGGGAAACGAATGCCTGTTGTGCAGGTGTGGTGGTCCCGTTCCGCCGGTCGAAATCGTAGATGTAGAGCCGGTCGCTACCGAGGTCGGTAACGAAGAGCTGCTTCTCTTTCGGTCCGAATACCGCCGCATGCGCATGGGAGGCTTCCTGGCGCCGCGTATTGGGACCGCTTCCCTTGAACCGGATGTCTGCAACGGTTTCGCCCGGCTCATTGATCCGTCCGGGTTTGATCACGAGAAAATTACCGCTGCTGTAATTCGCTACGGCCTTGAAACGGGTATGGGCACCGGCACTGATGTAGCAGGGGTTGGCCCCCGCGATGCCGAAGGTTTTATACAGCTTCATTCCTCCCGTATTATCATTGAAGAAGATCCGGCTGACCTGTCCTTTCTGCTCTTCGTTCACTGCCCAGATCTCCCTGCGTTGCGGGTCGTAGGTGAGAAAAGAAGGGTTGGGGGTTTCGAGCGAGTCGACCATCAGGAAACTGCCATCGCGTTCGTCGAAAAGATAGCTGTAGATGCCCTTGCTTTTTCCCTTGGTATAACTGCCCGTGAGCAGGAAATGTGTCTGGGCCGATACCGAGATCCCCATGACGAGCAGGGCAAGGGTGAGCGTGCGTTTCATGGGTGTAAGTTAGGGGTTGTTGGGTATTGGGTATTAGGTATTGGGGTATTGGGTAGGGATGAACGAAGAGCAGTCACTGAGGGCTGCTCTTCGCTATCGATTAAAGCCAGGGTTATCCAACTCGCGAACTGCGCGAACCCTCAAACTCCTGAACTCTTGAACTCTTGAACCTTTAAACTTTTGAACCCCTACAGGAACATCCTTCCTCGTGCGCGCTCGTCATGGCCGTACACATCGGGGCGGAAATTCATGCGTCCTTTTTCATCCACCCAGGCGGTATAGTAGGAGATCAGCACGGGATGCGTGGTCTGCAGGCTGACGCTCTGTTCTTTTTTGCTGTCGATCGTGGAACGGATCTTCTGCGCATCCCAGCCCGACTGTCCGCGAAGGAGGTATTCGGCCAGGGCCGGGGCGTTCTGTACCCGGATGCAGCCATGGCTCAGGGCACGATCCTTCTGC
>CBHWDR010000352.1:0-4381 GCA_966112575.1 uncultured Chitinophagales bacterium | reverse complement strand
TGGTGGGCAATGCCATTGCCACCAGCGTGGTGAGCAAATGGGAAGGCGAGCTGAAAGATGGGTAGGGAGGGAAGAGTAAAGAACAAGGAGTGAAGAAATATTGAATAACGAATATTGAATAAGGAATAATAAGGGAAAGAAAAGAGAGGTAAGGGAAGAAGGACCAACTTCGCAAACCGTGCGAACTTCGCGAACCCAACTCTTGAACTCTTGAACCCTTAAACTCTTGAACTAAAGAACACATGGATCAACTACTGAATAACATCCACCTGCTCGGGATCATGAACGATTTCGTGGAATGGGTACTGAAGAACGGTGGCCTCTTTCTTTTGCTTTTCGTGGTCTTTGCCGAGACGGGGCTCTTTGTGGGCTTCTTCCTTCCCGGCGACTCCCTGCTCTTTGCCGCCGGCGTTTACCTGAGCAAATTCCCCGAGGGGTTCTACAACCTGCACTATCTGCTGGTACTGCTGATGATCATCATCGCCTCGGTCATTGGCAATATCGTGGGCTACTGGTTCGGCCGCAAAACCGGCCCCCTGCTCTACGAGCGCCGGGAAACCTGGCTCTTCCGCCGCAAGCACCTGCTCCGGGCCACGGAGTTCTATAACGAATACGGCAAGGCCACGATCTTCCTCGCCAAGTTCCTTCCCATCATCCGCACCTTCGCGCCCATCGTGGCCGGCGTGGTGAAGATGAACTGGGGCACGTTCCTGCTCTTCAACATCCTCGGCTCCATCGCCTGGGCCAGCTCCATGCTCCTGGGTGGTTACTTCCTCGAATCCTGGGTGGTCAACCGCTTTGGCTTCAGCCTTACCGATCACATCGAGGCCATTACCATCGGTATCATCCTGATCACCACCCTGCCGGTATTGTATAAACTCTTCTTCGCAAAAAAGAAGGTCGTTCCCGACCAACCCGACAGCAAATGAAGCCCGAACGCAGCTTTGGCATATTCTCCATCCCGGTGATCGTGGGTGCTCTCGGCTATTTCGTGGACATCTATGACCTGCTCCTTTTCACCATCGTCAAAAAAGCCAGCCTGCTCGGCGTGGGTGCCACGGAAGCCAGCATGCTTGCCGACTCTACGAAAGTGATCAACTGGCAGATGATCGGCTTGCTTATCGGCGGCATCGGCTGGGGTATCCTGGGTGACAAAAAGGGCCGGCTTTCCGTGCTTTTCGGATCGATCCTCCTCTATTCCGTGGCCAATTTCATCACGGCCTATGTTTCCGATGTGAACCAGTACGCCGCCTGCCGCTTCTTTGCCGGCATCGGCCTGGCCGGCGAGCTCGGGGCGGGGATCACGCTCGTGAGCGAACTGCTGCCCAAGGAGAAGCGCGGCATCGGTACTTCACTCGTAGCCGGCATCGGGCTCAGCGGCGCCGTGGCGGCTTACTATACCTACCAGTTCACCGACGACTGGCGCCTCTGCTACCAGATCGGAGGCGGCCTGGGCATCCTGCTCCTGCTGCTGCGCATCAGCGTGGTGGAATCGGGCATGTTCAAAGGACTGAAGCAACACAATGTATCCCGCGGCAATTTTCTTTCCTTCTTTACCAACGGCGCCCGTTTTCGCAAATACATCCTCGCCATTCTCATCGGCCTGCCTACCTGGTACGTGATCGGCATCGTGGTCAACCAGAGCGACAAATTCGCCGCGGCACTCTACGGTTCCGGGGCCATCGATTCGGGAAGGGCCATCATGTTCGCCTACGTGGGCATCTCCATCGGCGACATTCTCATCGGCCTGCTCAGCCAGCAATTGCGCAGCCGCAAGAAAGCCCTGCTGGTGTTTTACCTGCTTTGCGTAGCCGGCCTCCTGCTGTTTTATTCCTCGTTCAACAACAGCGACACCCGCATGTACGCGATCTCCTGCTTCCTTGGGTTCAGCACGGGCTTCTGGGCCATCTTCGTTACGATGGGCGCCGAGCAGTTCGGCACCAACCTGCGCGCTACAGCGGCCACCACCATCCCCAACATGGTCCGCGGCGCCCTTCCCCTCATCAACCTGCTCTTCCTCGACCTGATGCAGAAAACCTGGGGCTGGTCGCTGTTGAATTCGGGCATGGTGACCGGTGCATTGGTGATGACCATTACCTTTATCGCGTATTTCTTCACGCAGGAGACCTTCCACAAGGACCTGGATTACGTGGAGGAGAATTGACTATGATCAGTGAACGCGCCAATTCCATTTTCCGGCAAAGCATTGCCGATTATCATCTCCATGACCACGTGGACACACCCATCCGCAATCCCTTTCCCAAGGAGGAGCTGCATCATTTGCTCTACCTGAAAAACTGGATCGATACGGTGCAGTGGCATCTCGAGGACCTCATCCGCGATCCGCAGATCGATCCGGTGGAGGCCCTGCAGCTCAAACGCCGCATCGATGCCTCGAACCAGGAACGCACGGATGTGGTGGAATATATCGACAGCTGGTACCTGCAGCAATACAGGAGCATCACGCCGAAGCCCGGCGCCACCATCAACACCGAAAGCCCGGCCTGGGCCCTCGACCGCTTGTCGATTCTTGCACTCAAGATCTTTCACATGCAACTCGAGGCCGAACGGCCAGAAGCCAGCGCTGAACACCGGGCAGCCTGCGGAAAGAAGCTGGACGTGCTGCTCGAGCAGCGTGCGGACCTCTCGGCAGCGATCGATCAATTGCTCGAAGACATTGCCGCCGGCCGCAAGTACATGAAAGCTTACCGGCAGATGAAGATGTACAACGACGAGTCGCTCAACCCCGTCCTTTACGCGCAAAAAAAATAAATTGAAACCGCCACGTCACCTCCTCATCCTACGTTTCTCTTCGCTGGGCGATGTGGCGATGACCGTGCCGGTGATCCGCCTGCTCCTGCAGCAGCATCCTGCGCTGCGGGTAACGATGGTGTCCACGGCCTTCATGGCCCCGCTCTTCCGGAATATCGACCGGCTTCAGTTCCATGCGGCCGATCTCAAGGGCCGGCATGCGGGTCCGGCAGGGCTTTGGCGCTTAAGCCGTGACCTGAAGCGCCACTATGATTTCGATGCCGTGGCCGACCTGCACAATGTTTTGCGCACAAAGATCCTGCGCACCTTCTTTGCGGCCTATCCCAAAGCCGCGGTTGACAAGGGGCGCGAAGAAAAGAAACAGGCAACGCGGAAAGAGCGCCGGGTCCTCCGGCCGCTCAAATCCACCTTTCAGCGTTATGCCGATGTGTTGGCGGCGCTGGGGCTGCCGGTAGCGCTGGACGTGGAAGCAGGCCGGATGCGCAGCAGGCGTGCGCCGAATGAACGGGCCCAGATCGGCATTGCTCCTTTTGCTCAGTATGCCGAGAAGATGTACCCGGCTGCGAAGATGAAAGAAGTGCTGCTCTTGCTGAGCCACCAGGCGAATGCCGATCTCCTGCTTTTCGGCGGCAAGGCCGACGCGGCCGTGCTGGAAGAATGGGCGAGGGAGATACCGGGCCTGCGCTCCGTGGCAGGAACGATGTCGTTTGAAAAAGAACTGGACCTGATCGCCACGCTCGACCTGATGATCAGCATGGACTCGGCCAATATGCATTTTGCTTCCCTCTATGGTGTGCCCGTCGTTTCCATCTGGGGTGGCACCCACCCCTGGCTTGGCTTCTATGGCTGGGGGCAGGACCCGGGAAACGCGGTGCAGATCGAGCTGGATTGCCGGCCTTCTTCGGTCTTTGGCAACAAACCCTGCCCGCGTCAGGGAGAATGCATGCGCCGCATCCCGCCCGACCTCGTGGTGGACCGGGTGCTGCGTCAACTGGAAGCCTCAAAACGATCCATATGAAACTCCTCCTGATCAAGCTGGGTGACCTGGGCGATCTCGTACTTGCCTCGCCCGTATTCCGTTGCCTGAAGCAACAGCTTCCCGATGCCGAGCTGCACCTCCTCACCAACGATAAATACCTCGAGGTATTTCGCCCCAATCCCTACATCACCGGTTTCCATTCGGAAAACCGGTTTACCTACGGGTTGCTCGACGAGCTGAAGGCCGTACAGTTCGATGCCATCATCGACCTGCAGGGTGGCGACCTCGCGGTGCACGTGACCCAGGTGCTCGGGCTGCCGCATTATTCCTTCCGCCGCAGGCCACTGCTGGAATGGCTCTACACACGGCTGAAATGGAACCTGCTCCCCAAAGGCGAACACCAAGTTGACCGCTACCTGCGTGGCGTGCGCAAGCTGGGTGTGAAGAACGACGGCAGGGGACTGGATTTTTTTATTCCAAAAGAGGCGGAGACCAGGCTCGAGGATATTCCCGCTTCCCATCATCTGGGCTACATCGCGCTCGTCATCGGTGCTTCACGATGGAATAAGCGAATGCCGGTGGAGCAATGGAGGGAACTGGTGGCACGCATTGACCACCCGCTGATCCTGA
>CBHWDR010000351.1:0-4382 GCA_966112575.1 uncultured Chitinophagales bacterium | reverse complement strand
CAACCAGGTGAACAACGTGCTGGGCTTCCCCTACATCTTCCGCGGCGCCCTCGATGTGCGCGCCACGCAGATCAATGAGGCGATGAAGCTGGCGGCGGTAAAAGCGCTGGCCGAGCTCGCGCAATCGCCTGTGCCGGATATCGTGAACCTGGCTTACAATACGAAGACGATCACATTTGGCGCCGACTATATCATTCCCAAGCCCCTGGATCCGCGCCTGCTGGCAACGGTAGCGCCGGCAGTGGCCAAGGCCGCCATGGAAAGCGGGGTGGCCCAGCAGCCGATCAGCGACTGGGAAGCCTATGCGAGCGACCTGAACCGCCGCCTCGGCCTCGACAACCAGGTGATGCGCATCCTGGGCAACAAAGCCCGGCGCGACCCGCGCCGCATCGTGTTTGCGGAAGCCGACAATGTCAAGATCCTCAAAGCCGCGCAGATCGTGATCGATGAAGGCATCGGCTACCCGATCCTGCTCGGCGACGAGAACAAGATCCGCACCATCGCCCAGGCCAACGGCCTCGATATCGAAGGGCTGCCGATCTTCGATCCCCGCAGCGATGCGATGGAGTCGAAGCGCAACCAGTATGGCGAGCTCTTCTTCAAGAAGCGCGCCCGCAAGGGTTTCAATGCCTACGAGTCGAAGAAAGTGATGAAGGACCGCAACTATTTCGGTTGTATGATGGTGGAGACGGGCGATGCCGATGCGATGATCTCCGGCCTGTCGAAGAATTATCCCGATACCATCCGGCCGGCGATCCAGTGCATTGGCATGGAGGAAGGCGCCCGGCGCATCGCGGGCATGTACCTCATGCTCACCAAGAAGGGACCGCTCTTCCTGGCCGATACCACGGTGAACTTCCATCCTACGGCCGAGGAGCTCGCGGAGATCACCATGATGGTGGCCCGGGAGGTCCGGCATTTCAATATCATCCCCCGCATCGCCATGCTCAGCTACTCCAATTTCGGTTCCTCCAACTCGGAAGAAGCGAACCTCGTGGCTACGGCGCGACAGATCGTGAAGGAGCGGATGCCTTCCCTGATCGTGGACGGCGAGATGCAGGCCAGCGTGGCCTTTAACAACGAGTTGCTCAAAGAGAATTACCCCTTCAGCGAGCTCGTGGATAAGGATGTCAACACCCTCATCTTCCCCAACCTCTCGGCGGGTAACGTAGCCTACAACCTCCTGAAGGAAGTGGGTGGCTCGGATGCCATTGGCCCAATTTTGTTAGGTTTGAAGAAGCCGGTGCATATCCTTCAGCTGGGCAGTTCGGTGCGGAACATTGTGAACATGGCGATGATCGCCGTGGTGGATGCGCAGCTGAAAAGCCAGCATTCGGCCGAAGAAGCGGTCAAGCGATCACGATGGTGGAAGCGCCTGCGGAAGAAGGAGGATTAACCGAGGGCATTTATATAACTTAGGTAAAGAATGGTTTAAAGCATGGCACTTTTCAGCGAGATCGGCAAATACCTGATGATGATCAAGGGCATGGTGAGCAAGCCCGAGAACTTCAAGATGTACTGGAAGGAGTTCATGCATCAATGCTCGGAGATCGGCATCGGCTCCCTGGGCATCGTGGCCATCATCTCCATCTTCATCGGCGCTGTGTCGGTAGTACAAACCGCCTACCAACTGACCTCGCCCTTCATTCCCCGGTACACCATTGCCCAGATCACCCGCGACACGGTGATCCTCGAGTTTGCCCCGACCCTCGTCTGCATTGTGCTGGCGGGTGTGGTGGGCTCGAAGATCGCCGGCGAGCTGGGCAATATGCGGGTATCGGAGCAGATCGATGCCCTGGAGATCATGGGCGTCAACACCAAGGCCTACCTGGTAATGCCCAAGATCGTGGCTGCCCTGCTGGTGATCCCTATGCTGGTGATCGTGGCCACGGTGCTCGGACTGGCCGGTGGCCGCCTCGCGGGCACCATGTCGGGCATCATTTCGGGTGATGAGTACGACAAAGGCCTGCTCGTGGGCTTTATCCCCTTCAATATTTTCTTCATGCTGGTGAAGGCCTACACCTTCGCCTTCCTCATTTCCAGCGTTTCCTCCTATTATGGCTATCATGTGCAGGGTGGCGCGCTCGAGATCGGACGGGCCTCAACACGCTCGGTGGTGGTGAGCTGCATTACCATCCTGCTGGCCGATTATGTACTTTCGGCCCTGTTGCTCTGATATGCGCCGATCCAAGCTGCTTCTTTACCTGCTCCTGCTGCTCACCCTGCTGAACGTCGTGGTCTTTATCTACCGCGATTCGTTCGCCTACCGGTCCTTTGCCGGGCGAACGGATCTGTACGCCCCTTGCACCACTCCTTGCGAAGAAAAATGGGGCGCATTCGTTCGGGATTACCCGGATGAGGAGTTGGCCGAAGCCCGCAGGATCAGCGATTCGATCGTCGATGGAGCGAAGGAGCCGGCGAAGAAGCTCCTGCTGCTGGCGCATTTCCTGTACGAGCAGTTTCACGCCCAGGAAGGCCAGCCTTCCGTCTCCCTGCTCCAGGCATCGCCCCTGCAACAATTTCATCGCCTTCGCGCATCCAAAACAGAAGCGCTCTGGTGTGGCAATTATGCTTCGATGCTGGCTTATTTCAGCTGGGCCCAGGGCATTCCCTCCCGGGTGGTGGCCATTGCCAGGCCGGGCGACCAGCATATCCTCAATGAATGTTACCTCGAAGGGATGGGCCGCTGGGTGCTGGTCGATGTGACGTCCAACCAGCTGCTGCTGGCCGACCGCTCGGGGCGGCTGCTCGATTTCCAGGAAGCAAAATCCATGCTGGCAGCCGGGTCCGGTTTGACCGCCATCACCAGCTCCGGCGAAGCGAAGCCTATATCGGCTGCAACCCCGGTGGTGCGCAATTATTACCTGGCGGATGCGGCCAACATCTATTTCCACCGGGTAGACAACCAGTCCGTCTACCGCGCCTCCGAGAAACTGCGTCGCTACCTCCTGCCGGTTTCATGGTATGATATTTACGGTTCTGCCCCGGGTGGAAATATCCTTTACTGGCTGAAGGTTAGCGGGTTAGTTATTTGGATCTTTGTGCTTTTTGTATTCTGCATCCGCCAGACGAAATTTAAGCTATGATTGAAGTCAAAAACCTGAAGAAAGGCTTTGCCGGAAAGACGGTGTTGGAAGATGTGTCCGCGACCATGGAGGCCGGCAAGTGCAACCTGATCATTGGTTCTTCGGGCAGTGGCAAGACGGTGTTCATGAAATGCCTCGTCGGGCTTTTCCCTCCGGACGGCGGACAGATCCTCTACAGCGGGCAGGACTTCACTGCGATGTCGGTGCCGCAACGTAAGGAGATCCGTAAGGAGATCGGCATGCTCTTCCAGGGCTCGGCGCTTTTCAGCTCGATGACGGTGGAGGAGAACATCATCTTCCCCCTCGACATGTTCACCAAGGACACCCGGAAGAAGAAGCTGGAACGGGTGAATGAAGTGCTCGAGCGGGTGAACCTCAATGGTGCCAACAAGAAATTCCCGGCCGAGCTCTCGGGCGGTATGATGAAGCGCGTTGGCATCGCCCGGGCCATCGTGCTCAATCCCAAATATCTTTTCGTGGATGAGCCCAATTCGGGCCTCGATCCCCAGACCTCGGGCCTCATCGATGAGCTGATCCACGATATCACGCTCGAGTTCAACATCACCACCGTCATCAACACCCACGACATGAACTCGGTGATGGAGATCGGCGACCATATCATTTACATGTACCAGGGCAAAAAAGAGTGGGAAGGCAATTCCAAGGAGATCATTTTCAGCAAGAATGCCCGCCTGAACGACTTCATCTTCGCCTCCGAGTTCCTCCGCGACGCCAAGGATATGCGGATGCTGGAGGAGACCGGCAAGATCTCGAACGACCGCAACATGGAGCAGCTGCTCGATAAAGATGCGCCTCCGCTGGTGCCGCCGGCTGAATAAAATTCCCATTTCATCCCTGATCCTTACTTTTGCCCAACTTTTTTAATTAACGCTATGAGCATCCTCGTAAATAAGAACTCCAAGATCCTGGTTCAGGGATTCACCGGAACAGAGGGCACTTTCCATGCCTCGCAGATGATCGAATACGGTAGCAACGTTGTTGGCGGTGTAACGCCCGGTAAAGGCGGCGCCACGCATCTCGATCGCCGCGTGTTCAATACCGTGGCCGATTGCGTAAAAGAGACCGGCGCCAATGTGTCGATCATCTTCGTACCGCCGGCTTTTGCTGCCGATGCCATCCTGGAAGCGGCCGATGCCGGTGTGGAGCTCGTAGTATGCATTACCGAAGGGATTCCCGTACAGGATATGGTGAACGTGAAACGTGCGCTTCAGGGTACCAATACCCGCCTGATCGGGCCCAACTGCCCCGGCGTGATTACTGCCGATGAGTGCAAAG
>CBHWDR010000350.1:0-4384 GCA_966112575.1 uncultured Chitinophagales bacterium | reverse complement strand
TAGGCCCCTGCGGTCTCGAGGTGTCGGAAGAAAGTCTCTCACCACAAGATTTATCTGCCTTCCAACTACCTGGCATCATCTCCACGGCTTCCCTGTACCTAACTCTTGAACTCTTGAACATTTGAACCCTTGAACTCCGCGAACTCGCAAACTCGCGAACTCGCGAACTTCTTCCCACCTCAGGAATCACAGGAATACGCCATCGAATCCATGTCCACTTTGCGGGGCTCGAACTGGTAGCCTTCGTAACGGGTGATGATCTCGTCGAGCACGGCGTCGATCTCGGGTACTTCGTTGATGGTAACGAGGCGCAACCGGAACTCCTTGATATTGGGCAGGCCGCGGAGGTAGTTGGTATAGTGGCGGCGCATCTCGTTGACCCCGGGCTTCATGCCCTTCCATTCCACTGAGCGGTGCAGATGCCTGCGGATCACGTCTACCCGCTGCTGGATGGAAGGTGGCGCCAGGTGCTCGCCGGTTTTCACAAAATGCTTGATCTCGTTGAAGATCCAGGGATAGCCGATGGCGGCCCGCCCGATCATGATACCATCGACACCATAGCGATCTTTGTAGAGCACCGCTTTTTCAGGTGAATCGATATCACCATTGCCGAAGATGGGAATGTGGATGCGGGGATTCTCTTTCACTTTGGCGATGTGCGTCCAGTCGGCGCTGCCCTTGTAGAGCTGGGCCCGCGTGCGGCCGTGGATGGCCAGGGCCTTGATGCCTACGTCCTGCAGGCGTTCGGCCACTTCACCGATGTTGATGCTGTTGTCGTCCCAGCCGAGGCGGGTCTTCACCGTCACGGGCAGGCTGGTGGAATTGACCACGGCCTTCGTGAGGCGCACCATCAGGTCGATGTCCTTGAGCACGGCCGCGCCTGCGCCCTTGGTCACTACTTTCTTTACCGGGCAGCCGAAGTTGATATCGAGGAGGTCGGGGTTGACCGTGTCCACGATCTTCGCGCTGAGGGCCATGGCTTCTTCGTCGCCGCCGAAGATCTGGATGCCCACCGGGCGTTCATTGTCGAAGATGTCGAGTTTCTGCCGGCTCTTGATCGCGTCGCGGATCAGGCCCTCGGAGGAGATGAACTCGGTATACATGAGGTCAGCCCCGTTGGCCTTGCACACGGCACGGAAGGGTGGGTCGCTCACGTCTTCCATAGGCGCGAGGAGGAGGGGGAAATCCGGTAGTTCGATGTTGGCGATCTTCACCATAGCACACTTGACTTATCTTGCAGGCCTGCAAAGGTAAAACCTTCTGCCGGGTACGTATGAACAATAACAATTCTACTGGGATCTCCTATACCGCGGCCTTCTTCATCCTGATCGGCCTTGCCATCCTGGGCGTGGTGGCCGCCAGCATCGCCGGCGCGGCCATCCTTGGCGGCAGTGCGGGCTTCAGCCCCGAAGCGATCACCCGGGCAACGAAAGACCCGGCCAACGCCGGCACCCTGCGCCTGATCCAGGGCATCAGCGTGGTCCTGGGCTTCCTCGTCCCCACCCTCCTGACAGCAAGAATGGTCAACCGCCGCCCGATGACCCTCCTCGGCGTGAACCGGGAGATCAACATGAAGCAGGTAGGAATGGTCCTGGCGATCGCCATCACTTCCCTTTTTGTGGCCGGCGCCCTCGGCTGGCTGAATAAAGCCCTTCCCATCTCGGAAGCGCTGAAAGCCTCTTTCGACAAAGCGGAAAAAGATTATGGCGACCAGGTGCAGATCATGATGGACCTGAAAACCGTAGGTGGCTACCTTTCCAGCCTCTTTCTCATCGCCTTCCTGCCTGCCCTTTGCGAAGAAATGCTCTTCCGCGCCGGGCTTCAGAATTTCCTCACCCGCGGCACGAAGAATCCCGTGCTGGCGATCCTGGTGGTGAGCGTTCTTTTCAGCATTGTGCATTTCTCTTTCTATGGCTTCCTGCCCCGCCTCTACCTGGGTGTGATCCTCGGAACGATCTATTACCTCACGGGCAGCGTATGGCTGCCGGTGCTGGGCCACTTTCTCAACAACGGACTGGCCGTCACGCAGGCCTTCATCATGAGCCGGCAGGGCAAGAGCATGGACGAGATCATGAAGTCCGACGTTCCCGGGGGCGCTCTCTACTGGGGCTTCCTGGTACTGCCGCTGGTCATCCTCCTCGTTCGCACCCTGAAAAAAAATACGCCTCCGCCTGCAACGGAAACCGAAGTACTGAACCAATTCCCCGAACCGAGCCATGGCATTTAACTGGCAAACCTTTCGCACGCGTGCCGGCACCGCCGTGATCTTCGTGATCGTGATGCTGGGCGGATTGCTCTGGAATAAATGGTCCTTCTTCGCCCTGTTCACGCTTGTGCATTTCGGTGCCTGGGTGGAATACGGGAAGCTAGTGGGCAAATTCAACCCGGATTATGCGCGTATCGGACCCCTGCACCGCTACGGGGTAATGATCGGCGGCTGGTGCCTGATGCTCTTTTTTACCAATGGCGAATTACAGGTCGGGGGCAGCTCGCTGGCCGAGATCGGACTCTGGGGCGGGATCCTTTTCGCCGTGCTCCTGCCGGTGGCCATGGTGCTCGAAACAAAAGCGCTCTTCCTGAAAAATATCGGCTACTCGCTGTTCGGGCTCCTCTATATTTCCCTCGCCCTGGCCCTGTTGATGGACCTGCGCCAGCATTCCCTTGAGTTTGACCTCGAGCACTTCGGGCGGGACGAGTACTGGAACCTGCAGCCTTCGCTCTTCCTGGTACTCTTCCTCGTCGTATCGATCTGGATCAACGATACCATGGCTTATATCGTGGGTTCGCTGATCGGTAAAACACCCTTCTCCCCCATTTCTCCCAAGAAGACCTGGGAGGGCACGATCGGCGGCGCCATCCTTTGTGTGGTGGTGATGACCCTGATCGGCTACAGCGCGGGCTTCTCCCTCGTTCTTGCAATAGGGATCTCCCTGCTGGCAGCGGTTGTGGGCACCCTGGGCGACCTCTTTGAAAGCAAGCTCAAACGCATGGCCGGCGTGAAAGACAGCGGACAGCTCATGCCCGGCCACGGCGGCTTCCTGGATCGTTTCGACTCGCTGATCGTGGCCGTAACGGCCGTGTGGATCTTCGTCTGGCTTACGCGCCTATAGGGTGGTTACTTCGTAGGTTTTTTGAACCACGAAGACACAAAGACACGAAGGACACGAAGAACTTTGTTGTTTTCTATTTTCTCAACCATCAAAAGATCACAAAGGCTTACCTCCCCCGCCCGCCGAAGTCCATCGGGACGAAGGCGGGGATACCCTATATCCCAATACCTCAATTCCCAATACCCAATACCTTACTCCCACCTACCGCACATGATTAAAGAACACGGCCAGCTCGCGCCTCGTGTTCTTCACTTCGCGGAACTCGCGGACACGCTTGCGGGTGAGGTGGAGGCCGGCGGTCATGAGCAGGCTGGAGATCACGGCCGTGATGGTGTAGAGCAGGTAGATGTCGTTGATGTTCTCGGTTTTCAGCACATAAAAGAAAAGATACATGAAGGCATAGGAGCCATAGGCAAAAAGGATGGAGGCAAGCATAAGCATTCGGCCGGCATTCTTGCCGCGGGCTACCGTGAAGCGCACCTGGCGCGAGAATAAATAAGTGCCATAAGCCAGGATCAGCAGGAGGCCGGGGCCAAGGACATAAACCACCGAAGCCCGCGAAAAGCCCGAGCGGATGCCGATGACCAGGCTGAAGAGCAACAGGAGGCCGATCAGCATAAAGATGGGACGTTGGCGATGCCGGTTGGGACAGAAGAAAAGCAGCACGAAGAGCATCAGCGGTGCATCGAGGTAATTGGTGATGATGCCGACGGTGGTAGTGATGCTTTTGGAAACCGGGAGCAGGCCTTCGTTCATCAGGCTGTAGCTGCCGGTGAGGATGCCGTTGATGGCCAGGGCAGCCAGGCTTTTATGGATGTGCATCCGGTAAAAGAGGATCACAATGACCGGCAGGAATATGGCGATGGTGCATACGACACCAGAGGTGCTCGTCATAAGGATACGTTTAGGATATTGGATAGCGCCGGAGCGCCATTGGTTTAACGTAAAGATAATCGGCGAGGTACCCGAGAAAAATAGCAGACCCAAAATCGGGTAGTACCACTTGCAGACCGCTCGTAGATTTACGCGGCTGGCAGACGTGGTTTTATGTGTTAGTGGTAATTGTTATATCTGGATGCGGGTTCGCAGAGTTTGCGAGTTTGCGGAGTTTGCGAGTTCGCGGAGTTGCTAGCTCCCCTCTCCTTTGGAGAGGGGTCGGGGGTGAGGTCTGTTCAATAGTTGGAACAGGAAAGTCGGGGAGATGATTCCAGTTAGTTGGGTAGAAGTAAGGAGGAAGTGGTTGCGCTATAAGTTTTGCGCCCCGCAGGGGATTG
>CBHWDR010000349.1:0-4392 GCA_966112575.1 uncultured Chitinophagales bacterium | reverse complement strand
CAGCCGTGGCCTGGAACAACTGATCATCCGGCTCGTGGAAGGCAGGGCCTGGGAAGAAACCATGGATCTGCGCAACCGGCTTGCCGACCTGCACCGGCAGATCTACCAGTGTTCCCGCTCCCTTCCGCATCCGGCAGCCTATCAGCCCCGTCCCGACTTCCACCAGTTTTTACCCTGACCGATCTGTTTGGAACGGTACGGCAGAGGCTGGTTTTGTTCATGCATATGGATTTAATCGTATTGGATGATTAAACAAACTAAGCTAGTTTGGCTCCTCCTGATCGGGCTAATCACCTGATTATGGTGGATTAAAGTAATACGGCTCCTGTTTCTACAGGGGCTTTTTATTTGCCGGTATTCAGCTCCTCCATGATCTCGGCGAACAGGCGCGCGGATCGCAGCCGGTCTTCCAGTTGATACATGGCGGAAACGGCGATCAGCTCCTGTACGCCTGTTTCGTCCAGAAAAGCCTGTACCTGCTTTTTCACCGTCTCTTTGCTACCCACAAAGGAATAGCGGAGCATCTGGTAGAGCGAGGGATGCTGCAATACCTGCTGCAGGTCTTCCGTCAGCTCCGTTGGCGGCTGCAGGGCATGGCGGGCGCCGGTCAGCACGCCGATGAACATCCGTACGAGGGTGGAGAACAGCCGCTGGGCTTCCTCGTCGGTTTCGGCGATGTAGACATTCACGCCGGCCATCGTATAGGGGTGCGCAAGCGACTCCGAAGGCTGGAACTCCTCCCGGTAGATGCGCAGGGCCTCTATCAGGTGGGTCGAGGCAAAATGACTGGCGAAGGCATAAGGCAGCCCTTTCTTCGCGGCCAGGTGCGCGCTGTCGGTACTCGAGCCGAGGATATAAACAGGTACCTCCGTTCCCTCTGCGATCGCAGCCCGAACGCTTGCGCCTTTGTTTTCCGGCGAGAAATACTGCTGGATCTTGGCCACTTCTTCGGGGAAGGCCTGCGCAGCGCGCATGAAGTCGGACCGGATGGCCTGTGCGGTCTGCTGGTCGGTACCCGGCGCCCGCCCGAGGCCCAGGTCGATGCGCCCGGGATAGAGGTGCGCGAGCGTTCCAAACTGCTCGGCCACCACCAGCGGCGAGTGGTTGGGCAGCATGATGCCGCCCGAGCCTACGCGGATGGTCTTCGTGTTTTCAGCCACGTAGCCGATGAGCAGGGAGGTGGCGCTGCTGCCGATGTGCTCGGAATTGTGGTGTTCGGCAAACCAGAAACGGGTGTAGTTGCCCGCTTCGGCCGTTCGGGCCAGCGCGAGGGAATTGTGCAAGGTCTGCCGGATCGTTTCTCCCTGGGAAACGATCGCGAGTTCCAGAATCGAATAGGCCGTTCGTGCTTCCTTCATGTTTGCAACCGGAAATGAAGCGCAAAGCTACCCACTGATCTTTTCCCCCGCTGCCGCCGAAACCAAGGGAACTGTTATAAAACATGGCTGAACCCGGCGGAAAGAAAAGAGGCAGCCACTGGCTGCCTCCAAATCAGGTCATTTCGAATCCCTGTTATAGATCTCGCGGACGCACTTGTAGCTTCCGCCCACTTTCTTGAATACCGCCACGTACTTGCCGGTGGCCGTCACCTTGCCGGCAGCATCTTTTTCGGTGCTCGTGCCTACCTCGGTCACCTCGTCGGGTGAGCCATACACGTCCTGGGTCTGGAAACTGATGGACGCGTAGCTTGGCGGCTTGGCAAAGGATGCTTCCTGGTGGGCTTTGATGGCCGCCTGCCCATTGAGCGTGGGGCCGCCGTCCTGCAGGCTCTGCGCATCGTCGGTGTAGAGCGCCATCAGGGCATTGACATCTTTCTTCATCATGGCCGCGGCCCAGTCGTTTTCGATGGCCTGGATCTCGGAGCGGACCTTGGTCATGTCCACCGCGGCGGCTTTAACTACGGGTTCGGCTTCCTTTTTTTCCGCCGGCCCTTCACAGGCGGTGAAGGAGAGGAGCAGGGCGAAGCAGCTTGCAAGCAGGGTTGTTTTTTTCATCTTGTTTTGTTTTTGGTTGTGAAGTGTCAACTATTTCCGGGGCATATCATGAGCAGGTGCCGGTCGGTACGGGGGATGTCCGAAGTTGTTTCGATGGAAAGTTGAACGGCTTTTTCAGCGGGTCGAAAGGGAGGGGCTCCTGAAGTAGAAGAATGAGCAACACAGGCCGGGTGCTTCGAGCCAACAGGCAAGAAGATACTGAATTTTCTTCAAATGGCTTCGGCGAGGGGTTGCAAATCAAAACAAGCGGCCCGCCGGAATCGGGCGCTCGGGCTTCCCGCTTACCTTCGCGCAAACGCTTTCCCATGCAAGTCCCTGAAAACCTGCTTCATAAATACGCGCAGATCATGGTCCGTTATGCCCTCAACAACGGCAAGGGCATCAACCCGGGCGATACGGTCTTCCTGGTAGGCCAGGAGTGTACCCGCGACCTCTTTCTCGCCCTGGGCCGCGAGGTCTATGCCGCAGGCGGCAACCTGCTCAGCAGCTACCTGCCCAACAATACGAAAGAGGACAGCCTCGCGCGCTTCCTTTTGCAGCAGGGCTCCGACGAGCAGGTCGGCTTCTTCGCCGAACCTTATTGGCGCGGGATCGTGGAAGCCGCCGATCACATCCTCTTCATCGTTTCCGAGCCCGATGTGCACTACCTCGAAGGACTGCCCGCCGCCCGCATCAGCCGCATGATGAGCGCCCGCGCGCCCTATATGAAGATGCGCGAGGCGAAGGAGCAGGCCGGGAAGCTTTCCTGGTCGCTCTGCCTCTACGGCACGCAGTCGATGGCCGACGAAGCCGGGCTTTCGCTGGAAGCCTACTGGGAGCAGATCATCGAGGCCTGTTACCTGCGCGAAGACGATCCGGTTGCGCGCTGGCGCGACGTGCAGGCCGAGATCGAAGCCATCAAGGACAAGCTCGACGCCCTGGCCATCGAGCGCCTGCATCTCGTTGGCGAAGACCTGGACCTCCGGGTGCAGATCGGCCCCAACCGCAAATGGCTTTCGGGTGGCGGGAAGAACATCCCCAGCTTCGAGATCTTCACCTCGCCCGACTGGCGGGGCACCGAAGGCTGGATCCGGTTCAACCAGCCTCTCTATTATTCGGGCAAGCGCATCGCGGGCATCGAGCTGCGGTTCGAGAAGGGCGTCGTGGTTTCCGCCACCGCGCAGGAGAACGAAGAAGCGCTCCGCGAAATGGTAGCGCAGGAGCATGCCGACAAAGTGGGCGAGTTCTCCCTCACCGACCGCCGCCATTCGCGCATCACCCGCTTCATGGCCACCACGCTCTACGACGAGAACATGGGCGGCAGCTTCGGCAACACGCATATCGCCCTGGGCAATGCCTACAAGGACACGTTCACCGGCGACATGGCCACGGTAACAGAAGCGCAGTGGGCCGAAATGGGATACAACAGCTGTCCGAAAGTGCATACCGATATCATCAGCACCTCCAACCGAACGGTCACGGCTACACTCAGCGATGGCAGCCAGCGCGTCATTTACCGCGATGGGCAGTTCGAGCTGGATTAACTAAATCGACCAGCCTGCTTGCATAAGCGTACCTTGTTCCAAATTGAGGTTATGAACAGAGAAGGGCCGGTGATCGTTATCGAAGATGATCTGGACGATAAGGAAATGCTGGAAGAGGTATTCCACAAACTGGGATACCCCAACTCCCTGCTTTTTTTCGGAGATGGCCAGGCGGCCCTGGATTATCTCAATGTAACGGACGACATTCCTTTCCTCATCCTCTCGGATATCAACATGCCTCGGCTCGATGGCTTCGCCCTGCGCGACAAGATCAAGATGGATGCGAAGCTGCAGCTCAAGTGTATTCCTTACCTGTTCTTTTCCACTGCATCCACCCAGAAATTCGTGGTGGATGCCTATAGTCTTTCCGTGCAGGGTTTCTTCATCAAGCAGAACAGCATGGCCGAGCTGGAAAAGACCATTACCGTGATCATGGAGTATTGGAAACGTTGCGTGGCGCCGAAGAATTTTTGACGGGCTCATGAAGCAGTGATGGAGAGTTTTCTAACAAAGAGGGCGACCGCTTGTTAAAATAGTACGGTTGTTGTGGACTCCACTCCCGGAGTACAACCTCATTCATCACGAAGCAATAAATCATCGAATTATGGAATCAACAAGGACAACAGCGGAAGGAGTTACAAAGATCGAAGCCAGGCAGGTAAGAGCATTTGGAACGGAGGCCGCCGACGCCTCGCTGGGGGCGTTGAACATTCCCCGGCGCAACCCCACGCCCCATGATGTGGAGATCGAGATCCTCTACTGCGGGGTCTGCCACTCGGACCTGCATACGGCAAGAAACGAATGGCATGGAACGATCTATCCCTGCGTGCCCGGCCATGAGATCGTTGGCCGCGTGGTAAGCGTGGGTGCACATG
>CBHWDR010000348.1:0-4394 GCA_966112575.1 uncultured Chitinophagales bacterium | reverse complement strand
TTGAATACCCGGTCGGCATCTTCATACACACTCAGGACCATGAACTGGATGTCGGGGCGCAGGGGCTTGAGCCAGGAGATGAACTCGATCCCGTCCTTGCCCGGAAGCCCGATGTCGGTGAGCACGATGGCCACCGCATCGCCGAGTCCCTGCTGGAAGAAGGCGAGCGCTTCTTCCGCGCTGGAGAAAGAGGCCACAAGCAAGAAGTCGCCCGAACCGGCCACGAGCGCGGCCAGGTAACTGCGGATCTGCTCATCATCTTCAATGATCACCAGTGAAGTCATCCAGCCAAAGCTAATGGATTCCCGAAGCAGGGGTGGGGTGAAAAAAGTAGTAGTCCAGGGACCGAAAGATTGCATACAAAATCCCGTACAACCGTCCAAAGGAAAAAACCCGGCCCCGGCCGTTTTTTCCCCCTCCCGGCATTACGCCTTTCTTTTATATTTACCACCTAACATTCCCATTTATGAAAATGCTGTTATTCCGCCGGGCCCTGGGGGCCTTCCTGGTGCTTGCCACCCTGCCCGGTTTTGCCCAGTTCGAGCCCACGAAGCCCCTGCCGATCGACCCGAACGTGAAGATGGGCAAGCTTCCCAACGGACTGACCTACTACATCCGCAAGAATGCCAAGCCGGAAAAGAAAGTTGAGCTGCGCCTGGCCGTGAACACCGGTTCGGTACTTGAAAACGAAGACCAGCGCGGACTGGCGCATTTCATGGAGCATATGAACTTCAACGGCTCCAAGAATTTCCCGAAAAATAAGCTTGTCGACTACCTGCAAAAAGTAGGCGTGGAATTCGGTGCCGACCTCAATGCCTACACCTCTTTCGACGAAACCGTTTATATCCTGCCCATCGCCTCCGACGATGCGAAGATCCTCGAGCAGGGCTTCCTCGTACTGGAAGACTGGGCCTTCAACAACCTGCTCGACAAGTCGGAGATCGAGAAAGAGCGGGGTGTGGTGCTGGAAGAATCGCGGCTGAACAAGAATGCCGACATGCGCCTCGTACGCCAGTATTTCCCCCGGCTGATGAACGGCTCGAAATACGGCGAGCGCCTGCCCATCGGCTCCGACTCGGTCCTCAAAACCTTCTCCCCGGCCACGCTGGAACGCTTCTACCGCAACTGGTATCGTCCCAACCTGATGGCCGTGATCGTGGTGGGCGACATCAACCCCGCCCAGATCGAGCAGAAGATCAAGGCCCATTTCGGCAAGTTCCAGAACCCGGCCAAAGCACCTGCCCGCCCGGCGCGCATCCCGATCACCGAACGCAGGGGCGCCGAAGCCATGGTGCTCACCGATGCCGAAGCCTCCAGCACCTCGCTCCAACTGTACAGCGCACCCCGCCCCGCCACGGAAGTGAAGACCTGGGGCGACTACCGCAAAGCCATTATTCGGCAGATCGTCAACAGCCTGATCAACCAACGCCTCGAAGAGCTGACGAAGAAGGAGAACCCGCCCTTTGTTTATGCCTTTGCCGGCAACCAGGAGTTCATCCGCGGCTACGAGTCCTTCGCTTCCTATGCCGAGATCGGCAATGGCAACCCGAAAGATGCCGTCAATGCCCTGGTGCAGGAGATCGAGCGGGCCCGCGCTTTCGGCTTCCTCGACAGCGAGATCGCCCGCCTGAAAGCATCGATGCTCAATGAAGCGGAGGAAGGCGTGAAGGAACAGGGCAAGTCGCCCTCGGGCTTCCTCGTATCGCAATACCTCCAGCACTACCTCAACGGCCGCCCGGTGATCGGTGAGGTGAACCGTTACAATTTCCTCAAGCAGGTGCTGCCCCGCATCACGACTGAAGAGGTCAATGCCCTGGTGAAGCAGCTGCCGGCCGCCGACCGCTCCTTTGCCCTGCTCACGGCGCCGGAGGAAATGAAGAGCAAGCTCCCCAACGAAGGCGCCCTGCTCAATGACCTCGTGGCCGCCACCAAATTGCCCGTGAAGCCCTACGAAGAGAAAGCCGTAGCCGCTTCGCTGATGGACCAAGCACCGGAGGCCGGCAAGGTGGTACAGGAATCAAAGAATGAGAAAGTAGGCACCACCGACCTGAAATTGAGCAATGGTGTTGTGGTGACCATCAAGTCCACCACGCTGAAGAACGACGAGATCGTGATGGATGCGATGCGCCTCGGTGGCTGGACGCGCTTCCCCCTGGCCGATAAGGACAATGCGAAAATGGCTGCCGAGCTGGTGACGGAAATGGGCGTGGGCGAAATGAGCCCAACAGACCTGAAGAAGTTCCTGTCGGGCAAAACCGTGGAGGCTCGCCCTTACCTGAACGATTACGAAGACGGCATCCAGGGCAGCAGCTCGGTGAAGGATTTCGAGGCCATGCTGCAGCTCGTCCATCTCTACTTTACGCGCCCGCGTGCCGACCAGGCCCTCTTGAATTCCTATGTCACGAAAAACAAGGCGCAGATCGCCTTCCTGAAGGGCAACCCCCAGTTCTTCTTCGCCGATACGGTGCAGAAAGTGTTGTACAACAATAATCCCTGGGTAGACATGATCCCCAAGGAAGAGAACTACAACAACCTGAAGCTGGAAAAGGCCATGGACATCTACAAGCAGGTCTTTGGCAATGCCGATGGCATGCATTTCACTTTCGTGGGAAATATAGACGCGGCTACCGCCCGCCCGCTGATCGAGAAATACCTGGGCTCCCTGCCTGCGGCTCCGGCCGAGCATAAGTTCAAGGACAACGGCGCCCGCCCGATCGATGGCCTGGTGAACATGAACGTGAAGAAGGGCAAGGAGCAGCAGAGCATGATCGTGATCCAGTGGGAGACCGAGGCGCCCTACAGCCGCGAGAACAAAATGGCCCTCCGCGCCCTCACCGACATGCTCAACATCCGCGTTACCGAGAAGCTGCGCGAAGAGATGAGCGGCATCTACGGCGGCGGCTTCAACGGCGTGACCGAGAAGCGTCCGTATACACACTATAACGTTGTTGCTTACGTGCCCTGCGGTCCCGATAACGTGGACAAGCTGACCACGGCCCTCCTCGGCCTGGTGAAAGATGCCCAGGAAGGCAAGCTGACGCAGGGGGATCTCGACAAGGTGAAAGAGACCTGGCGTAAGGAATACCAGACCCAGAAGCAGAACAACAACTACTGGCTCAGCGTGCTCTCGCAGTCCTTCATCGACGGCCTCGACCCCGCCATGGCACTGGATTACGAGCAACGCATCAACAAGCTCACCTTAAAAGACGTGCAGGAAGCCGCCAAGCAGTTCGTGCCCCTGAACCGCTATTTCAAAGCCGTGCTCTATCCCGAGAACGCCAACGTGGAAGCCGGCGTGAAGAAACAGTTTTGAGGAAAGCAGCGAGCAGATACCGGGTACACCCGGTAAGCAGAAAGCAGCAATAAAAGTTTAGTCTTGACTCGAGTATAGCGAGGCCCGGTTTCTACCGGGCTTCCTCTTTTGAGCGCAGATTACAGGATTGCGGGATTTCGCTGATACAAACAGGAACGCAGATGGTCATGATTGATAAGATTGGCAGCTAAGTAAGACTTCGGTGGACAAGGTCCGCGTTCTTTCGCTCCATCTGCGAAATCATGACCATCATGACCATCTGCGTTCTTTCTCTCCCCATTCCTGTAATTCATCCCGATACGTGCAATCTTTCAGTAAGTTTAACGGGCAAACACTGATGCACATGAAATCAATCCTCACATCTTTTCTAACGATCGCTTTCCTGGCCACGCAGGCACAGAACGTCACCATCGACCAGCTCAAGGCCATGAAGATCCGCAACATCGGACCGGCCGGCATGAGCGGCCGCGTGACCTCGGTGGACGTGGTCCATGCCAACCAGGACATCTGGTACATCGGCGCCGCCTCGGGCGGGGTCTGGAAGACCACCAACGCCGGCGCCTCCTGGACCTCAGTCTTCGATGAGCAGCCCACGCTGAACATCGGCTCGCTCGCCATCCAGCAATCCAACCCCTCGGTGATCTGGGCCGGCACGGGTGAAGGCAACCCCCGCAACTCGCTGAACATCGGCGAAGGCATTTACAAATCCCTCGACGGCGGCCGCACCTGGAAACGCATGGGCCTCGAGAAAACGCGCAACCTCCACCGCATCATCATCGACCCAACGAACCCCGATGTCGTTTATGCTGCCGCCATCGGCAACCCTTACGCCGAGCATCCCGAACGCGGCGTGTACAAGACCACCGACGGCGGTCAGACCTGGAACCGCATCCTCTATACCAACGACACATCGGGATGCGCCGACCTGGCCATGGACCCCTCCAACCCGAATAAGCTCATCGCCAATATGTGGCAGCACCGCCGTACCCCCTGGAGCTTCAAGAGCGGCGGACCCGGCTCGGGCCTCTACATCACCTACGACGGGGGCCGGAACTGGAAGAAAATGGGCAAGGACGAGGGC
>CBHWDR010000347.1:0-4409 GCA_966112575.1 uncultured Chitinophagales bacterium | reverse complement strand
AAGAAAGGCCGTTTTGAGACGGCCTTTCTTCTTTACTATCAACGTTTGCTCACTCAATCGTGTCCTTCCAGTTTCACCAGCTTGTTGTACAGACCAAGGATCAGGAAAGGTGCTACCCACTGTCCTACGAAAAGGCTGCGCTTCTTGATCCCCGTAACCTGGAGTACAGCGGAAACGGCAATGGAGCCGATCGCGGCCCACAGGAATACGTCTGAAGGGATCTTGGCGGTCTGTTTCTCGATAGCCTTGGCTACCGGACCTTCTTTGTGCTCAGGATTGAAGTTTGTTGGCATAAAAACACGTTTGATTGACTGGTATGTATCCAACTTCCTTGCCAATCACCGAAAACAACAGGATGCCCCATGTTGCAACCCTCAGGGCTAATCCTTACCTTGTGGTAGTTCCAATCCTATGCAAAGGGTACAAGTTTTGATTATCATTCATCATTAAACGTACAGCATATGGAAAGACAACTGACCGTGACCGTACCTCATGTACGGGGAGAAGAAGGCCTGAGCATCGCCTGCCGCGAAGGAAAGCTGTTCCGCAACGACCAGGAACTTGAAGAATACTACAAGGAAGGCTACCGGATCTACAACTATGATGTGGAAGATGTGGACGAGAACCGCGATGGCGGCTCCACAAGGGTTCGTGTGGTCCTGAAGAAATAAGTTTCGAACGATAAAAAAGCCCCCCGTCGGTGGACGGGGGGCTTTTTTATATCCGTATACTTTCTTCCGCTATTTGGGAAGCAGGGTCTTTGCTTCACGGGTAACGCAGCCGGCCATGCGCTGGAACCGCAGCTTCTGTTCTTCGGTAAACGCGATCTCGATCACCTTCTTGTCGGACCCGGTGATCTTGAAACCGCTGATCCGCTTGTCACCCATGCGGGCCAGCTGGCCGGGAGTGGCCGGACCGTTGCGGAAGCTGAAATGGAAAGCCCCTTCGCAATTCATCGAGCCGCTGTTGCGGAAATTGGCCTTCAGGCGATCGCCTTCGAAATTGACCTGTACAGCCGACTGGTTGTCGAAGCAGGTGCCCTCCGACTTGATCCAGAAAAAGAAATCCACTTCCGTGGGCGTCGCATCCACCGAGATCATCAGGGGCACACCGTTGGATGGGAAAGGAACAAAGCCGGTGGTGATCTTCTGGACATGGGTGAAGGGATCGGTCTCACGCTTCAGGCCGCAGGTATCCTGGGCGGTAGCGGCAAAAGGAAGCAGGGAAAGGAGCAGTACCAGTTTTTTCATATTTGAATGATGGGTCTAAGCTAGACAACCATTCAAGGAGAAGGGTTGCCTTGGTAAAATAGCGTTTTTATGAGCACGGTTCATCGCCCCGATGAGAAATCTCATCCGGCTCCTTCATCAATCGGTACCCGCATCCCTTCCATTGCTGGGCAGAGAAACTTAGCTTTGTCGCGTTGTTTCTAACAAAGCGTTAACAGGGTAACTGCACCTTTTCTTGTCAGCAGGGAACGCTGTTAAATCATTTGAAAATTCGCCTGATGACCGCCACCATCACAGACCGACAACGGACCTTTGTGCCCCCAATCCGCCGGATGCACATGAAGCATATTTTCTTTTACCTGATCCTGACCCTGACGACCCTCGTGGTTCAGGCCCAATCCTTCAAGATCTCCGGCAAGGTCCTGGATCCAAAAGGCGAGCCCCTGGCTTTTGCTTCGATCCAGGTAAAAGATCAGCAGGGATACATCTCCAAAGAAGACGGCTCCTTTGAAATGAACCTCGCTCCCGGGCAGTACAACCTCGTGGTGTCGATGATCGGCTACAAGACCCAGGTGATCTCGCTATTCCTCGACAAGAACCTGCCCTTGACGGTGACGATGGAAGAAAACGACAAATCGGACCTGGAAGACATCGTGATCCGGGTAAAGGCAAAGGACCGTTCGGAAGAGATCATGCGCAATGTGGTGCGCAACAAGGATGCGCTCACCGCCCGGGTAGGGCCTTACTCGGCCAAGCTCTATAGCAAGGCCGTTCAGGAAGACTCCACCGGCCGCAGGCGGGACCGGGCAGGGGACTCCTCGCAATGGGGGGCCAATATCGACCTCCGGGGCATGTCGATGACGGAAGTGTTGCTCCGGCTCGATTACGAATCCGACAACCGCATCCGCGAACAGCGTCTTGGCGTGAAGGAAAGCGGCGACCCGAAAAACCTTTTTTACCTCTCCGCCACGCAGGGTAATTTTTCCTTTTTCAATAACCTGGTCAAGGTACCCGCGATCTCGCAAACGCCCTTCATCTCCCCGTTCAGCTATTCGGGCCTGCTCGCCTATCGCTTCAAAGCGCTGAAGACGGAACGGGTGAACGGCAGGCGGATCTTTACCATCCAGGTCCGACCGCGTCAGCTGAGTAATGCCACCGTGGAAGGTGAAGTGAAGATCGAGGACAGCAGCTGGGCGGTATTGCAGACCCGCTTTGTATTTCCCAGCTACCACCTCCCGGAATACGATTATTTCGAAGTCAAGCAGAACTATATCAAGGCCGCCGATTCCGCCTGGGTGCTGGGTCGGCAGGAGTTCGATTACTACTCGAAAGCCGGCAGGCGGAAGCTTTCCGGGGAAACGGTCGTGGTCTATTCGGATTATGAGCTGCAAAAGAAATTCGGTCGCAACTACTTTGGTACCGAGGTCAGCGCAACGGCCCAGTCGGCCTACGAGCAGGACAGTACCTTCTGGAACCTCGTGCGCGCCGTGCCGCTGAATGACCGCGAAGTGCGATTCATCCATCTCCAGGACAGCCTCTACCGGCTGACCAACTCGCCCCGCTACCTTGACTCCATCGACCGGGTGAACAACCGCATCACCTGGAAGAAGATGGCCCTGTTTGGCCAAAGCGTCTACAACCGCCAGAAAGAGCGCACCATAATCTTCCCGGCGCTGATCTCGCTCTATGCGCCCTTCCAGTTCGGCGGCGGCCGCCTCAACCCATCCTTTTACCTGTTCAAGCGTTACCCCAACCGAAAGGACATTACGGTATTCGCCGACCTGAGCTATGGCTTCCGCAACAAGGACCTCAATGGTTCGCTGAAGCTGAAACGCATGTACAACCCGTTCAACCGTGGCTACTACATGGTGGAACTCAACCGCGACTTTGACCAGATCTATACAGGGGAGTCGCCGCTAAACCAGATCAAGCGCACCTCCTTTTTCCTGAACAACTACGTAGCTGCCGGCCATGGGCTGGAAGTGGCCAATGGTCTGAATGTGTACACCGAGATCGACTATGCGTTCCGCCGCTCGCTGGTGGGCTACAAGCTGGGCGCAGGGCTTCCCGACATCATTAAGAAATGGACAAAGGATACCGCCTCCGGGCCCGGTGAAGTCACCGATTTCATACCCTTCCAGGGTACGTACGTGAAACTGCAGCTGCGTTATACGCCCGGGCAGAAATACATGCGTGAGCCGCTGGAGAAAGTGATCCTCGGCTCCAAATGGCCCACCTTCTATGCTTCTTATCGCAAAGGCATTCCCGATGTGCTGAAGAGCGAGGTCAATTTCGATTACCTCGAGCTCGGCATCGAGCAGCAGATCAAGCTGGGGGTGATGGGCAACCTGCGCTACAATGTGAAGACGGGCGATTTCATCACCCAGAAATCACTGAAGGAACTGGACTACACCTGGCAGCGCCAGGGCGATCCGCTCATCTTCATGAACCCGGACGAATCCTTCCAGATGCTCGACAGTACGCTCCCCCTATTCAAGCGTTTTTACCAGACTCATATCGTTCATGAATTCAACGGGGCGCTGATCAACAAGATCCCCCTGTTGAAGAAGCTGCAGCTGCGTGAAGTGGCTGGCGGCGGCGTGCTCGTTGCCCCGGAATACGACCTTCGTTATGCCGAATTATTCGGCGGCGTGGAGCGCATCTTCAAATGGCCCTTCAACCCGCTCACGCGATTCAAGGTCGGTGTTTACGTAGTGGGCTCCTGGGCCAACCAATTCAAGAACCCGATCCAGTTCAAGCTAGGCATCACCACCTGGGACAAGCGGAAGAACAAATGGCGTTAAGGGCCTGATCAGCATCTGAAGTTTAAACCACTAAGACACAAGGACACGAAGTAGCACGAAAGATGTTTTTGAAGCATGGAGTCCGGTGACACAACCCTGATTTCAGTTTGCCTGTTTGCTTTACGCTTACATGCTCCTGCGCCCTCCGCCCCTCGCAAAAAGAGTACTTATTGAATTCGTGCCTTTGTGTCTTCGTGTCTTCGTGTTGAAAAAATCGCAAAGCGAAATGCTTTATTCGAGAAAGCGAAGCTCCGCTCACATTCCTTTGAACTCCCAGAGCATGAGGCTGCCCCTAGCCGGTATCGGCTCTGGAAATACTTCCGCCTCATCCAGCTTCCAGGCCCAGCACCCGGGGCCCCAGCTATCGAACGCAAAT
>CBHWDR010000346.1:0-4416 GCA_966112575.1 uncultured Chitinophagales bacterium | reverse complement strand
ATGATAACGGCGATCTCAAAAAGATCGACATCGACGACCTGAAGGTGAATGCCGCGGCCACCCTGGCCGACAAGATGCACGACGCCAGCCTGACGCTGAAGCAGCTCTTCTTCCTTGGCATGGACGACGACCGCACGGAGATCAACCGCGGCGCCTGTTCCGCCGCCGACGTACTGCAGTTCGCGCTGGAAAAAAAGCTCGTTCTGCAACCCGAAGACAAGGACCTGATCGTGATGTTGCACGAGTTCGAGTTCGAACGCGAAGGGCAGCGTTTCAAGGCTACCAGTACGCTGTCCTTACAGGGTGAAGATGCGTGGCGAACAGCGATGGCCAAAACGGTGGGTCTTCCGCTGGGGGTGGCGGCGCGCCTGATCCTCAACGGGAAGATCACCGCTACCGGGCTGCAGATCCCCGTCACGCCCGCCATCTACGAGCCGGTGCTGGCCGAGCTGGAAAAACACGGGATCATCTTTCAGGAAGAGATCCAGCAATTGTGAGCTCAGGCATGGCGCTCGAGGAGGATCGAACGCAGTTCCTGCATCCCCGCTCCCGCCCCTTTCTCGATGGCGGTGGAATTATAAAGCCGGACATTATAAGGGATCTTGCGGTCAATGATGTATTTCGGGATTTCCCAGGGCACATAGTCGGTCAGACCGGCGGCCGGGTAGACCACGAGCGAGGTACCTACGATCAGGAAAACATCAGCCGTACGCGCGATCCGCACGGCCTCCTCCATCATGGGCACCGGTTCTTCGAACCAGACGATATGGGGGCGCAGCTGCCCGCCGTCTTCCGCCTTATCGCCCATGTTGATATCGCCATCGATCGGGTAAACCAGGTCTTCGTTCGTTTCACTCCGCATCTTGCGTAGTTCGCCATGCAGGTGCAGCACCTGGGTGGAGCCCGCCCGTTCGTGCAGGTCATCTACATTCTGCGTGATGATGCGGACATCGAAGTCCTTTTCCAATTCGGCAAGAATGCGATGCGCCTCGTTGGGTTCAGCGTTGAGCAGTTGCCGGCGGCGCATGTTATAAAACTCCTGTAGCAGCGCGGGGTTCTTCCTCCAGGCGGTTGCGGTTGCCACCTCCTGGATATCATACCCCTCCCACAAGCCATCCGAATCCCGGAATGTCTTCAATCCGCTCTCGGCGCTGATGCCCGCGCCGGTTAGCACGACCAGACGTTTCTTCTCCATGATCCGAAGGTAGGGAATAGGCAGTGGGCAGTGGGCAATGGTGAAGACCGGACGAAGGTTGGATGGTCTATTCACTACTGCCTATTCACTACTGCCTAACCCGCCTGTGCTTCCTCGTGGGCAGACGGAGTAACTTCGCCAAAAAAAGATTCATGCCTTATCGTTTACAGACCGCTCCGTTCGTGGTGCCGACAACGGATGGAAAGCTGATCGAAGAGCACGAGGGACAGTCCACGGGCAATCCGCAACTGAGCATTGCGCACATGGTAGCGCCGCTGCATTGGGGCGAGCCCTTCCAGTCGCCCGAATTTGATGAGTACACACTCGTAAGCCGGGGACGCAAACAGGTGGAAGTGGATGGCGAGACGATTATCCTTCAGGCTGGACAGAGCATCCTGATCCAGGGTGGGTCGCGGGTGCGTTACTCCAATCCCTTCGAGGAGGAATGCGAATACTGGAGTCTCTGCTTACCGGCATTTTCCATCAACACGGTACATCGCGAGGAGGAATGATCACCTGAGTGCAGCGCGCAGGATCGAATCTTTCTGCGCGGGCGTCCAGTCGTTCCGGTACTGGTACAGGGCGCCTTCCCAGTCTCCGTAGACGGGGTTGGGAATGATGATGTAGCGGGAGCCGAAACGGTCGGCCTGCTGACGCACGGCTGCATCCCGTTCCGCGGGCGCTTTTTTATCCCAGGCAAAATTGAAATCGCCCAGGTTGTCGCCAATGAACAGGGCAATATTATAACGCTCCATCAGTTTCCTCCTCCGGTCCTCCTTGCTGGAAGCGCCCTGGCGCAGGATCAGGTGCTCATTATCGGCATTGGGCAAACCATAGCGCTGCAGGTTGGCGAGCGTACCGGTTCGTTCCTTCTCATCACGGTTGGTAATATAAAAAACCTGCACACCCAGGCTGGCTGCATACCGCAGGAAAGCGGGAGCGCCGGGCACGGTGTCGGCGATGCCCTGTGCCGTCCAGGCTGCCCACGAGGCTGCCTCGTAATCCTTCCCCTGCAATACCTGGTCGATCTGGTAGCGGCTGTTGTCCAGTACCGTTTCGTCGATATCGGTGATGATGGCATAAGGCCTTGCCGTTTCGGTGCGCACCGCGTCAGCCAGCCGAAGTGAAGCCAGGTTATATGCCTGAAAACAGAGCGCTTTGTATTCGGCAGCACGGTATTGGAATACCGAAGTGAACAGCTTTCCATCGACCACGGTAGCTGTTGCCGGACGGGCCTGCTGGGTATTCCGGGCTGTGGTACAGGCGGTCAGGAGGAGAAGAAAACCAAGGACGTTTTTCATGAAGACAAAGGTAAGATGGGCAGTTTGGAAAAATTTTTGTTCTCGCTACCAAAACGAAGACTATGACGGAACAAAGATTTGAATTATTACTCGATGGCGTGCCGTATGCCGTGACGGCCGAGCCTTTTGAATTCAATACCGAGACCCGCTATCGTGTGCAATACAATGGCACCGAGCACATCTTCACCTGGGATTCGAGCGTTGGGCGGATGACGGCGATCGATGACGACGCCGCAGAATTACCGGATAACCTGGAACGCGCGATCGCGCAGCGCCTGCGGCGGTGATGAACATAGGCAATAGGAAGTAGGCAATTGGCAGTAGCTAGTAGAAATAGAGAGAGGCCTTTGGAAGAAGGCCTCTCTCGTATTTATGTATTGATTGCTGATTTCCTGATATGACGGGTCACTCCTCTTCAGCTCACCGATCATTCATCATTCATTACTCATTACTCATGCGCAGAACTTCTTCCCATTCTTCATTCGTCACGGGTGTAACGGAGAGGCGTCCGAGTTTCAGGATGGCCATTTCGGACAGTTCGGGATTGGCCTTGATCTGCGCGAGCGTAACGGGCTTTTTTAGTTTTTTGAACGGCTTCAGGTCCACAACCGACCAGGTCTCATCTTCGGCCGTGGGGTCGGGATAGGCTTCGCGGACCACTTTGGCGATACCCACGATCTCCAGTCCTTCGTTGCTGTGGTAAAAGAACACATGGTCGCCTTTCTTCATCGCCCGCAGGTTGTTGCGTGCCGCGTAGTTGCGTACGCCATCCCAGAAGGTCTCCCCTTCTTTTACAAATTGATCCCAGCTGTATTTGAACGGTTCGGATTTGACAAGCCAAAAAGCCATGGTGGAAATTTTCGTGCTGCAAAATAAAGGAAAGCGGCGGAAGCGGCGGATGGGCTGCGGTTACAATCAAAGCGGCAAATCGTTCAAAAATAAATTTTAGCCCCTGGTAAATCCGAACCTTCCCGGTGGTCGTACATCTCCTGTCTTCACATAACGCAAAAACGAAAAACAAGAATCATGAAAAAGATCCTCCTCGCAGGCACCCTGCTGATCGCCATCGCCTTCTCTTCTAACGTCAACGCTCAGGGTATGAAAAAAGAAAAGACCGTGGAAGTTGGCGGCGCCCCCATGTATCCTTCGAAAAACATCGTAGAGAATGCCGTGAACTCCAAGGAGCACACCACCTTAGTTGCCGCTGTCAAAGCCGCAGGGCTCGTAGAGACCCTGCAAAGCGCCGGCCCCTTCACCGTGTTCGCCCCTACGAACGCAGCTTTTGAAAAGCTCCCGGCGGGCACGGTTGAGACCCTGGTAAAGCCGGAGAACAAGGGCACCCTCACCAAGGTCCTCACCTACCACGTGGTGGCGGGCAAGCTCGATAGCAAGGAGCTGATGAAATCGGTGAAGATAGGCAACGGCAGCACCGAGCTCACCACCGTACAGGGCGGTAAGCTCTGGATCGTACAAAACGACAAAGGCCTCTGGCTGAAAGATGAGATGGGCGGCATGTCCATGATCACTATCAAGGACGTTTACCAGAGCAATGGTGTGATCCATGTGATCGACACCGTGGTAATGCCCAAGTAATTTCGTCCGTCCAAATCCGAACCCAAGTAGTTTACGTATCTAACCTGTATTTCGTATGTGCAGGGCAGGCCGGTCCACTTTCAGTGGGCCGGCCATTTTTTGTGCTAAGAGAGGCTAAGAGGGGAAAGAGGGTAAAAGAGGGGTTTCTTCATGGCGCTCGCAGGCTCGCGAGGAAATAGCTTAAAAGAAGAGAAGCACAGATGATTCGACCAACAAATCACGATGCAACTGGAACGTTGGATAGTTATAGCGATCTGCCTGAAAAATTATTAGTCACTAAAAGGCGAGCTGGCAAAAAGAATAAGTGCTATAAGATATAAGGAGGTC
>CBHWDR010000345.1:0-4418 GCA_966112575.1 uncultured Chitinophagales bacterium | reverse complement strand
CCCGTTTCGATTACAGCCTTCCGGTAGATGGTACCATTTCGGCTACCGACTGGAAAGGATTGCACCCGGTGCAAGAGACCGTGCATATTTACGACCCGGCCAGCGGCTGGATCCAGAACTGCAATTCCACCCCCTTTACCGCTGCGGGAGCCAGCTCACCGAAGCGATCCGATTACCCGGCCTATATGGCGCCTGACGGAGAGAACTACCGGGGCATACTGGCCGCCAGGCTGTTGGAGGGTGCCGAT
The DNA here is from genome assembly GCA_966112575.1 of uncultured Chitinophagales bacterium. Classification (GTDB taxonomy): domain Bacteria; phylum Bacteroidota; class Bacteroidia; order Chitinophagales; family Chitinophagaceae; genus Flavisolibacter. Next base: position 4,170 of record CBHWDR010000345.1, on the reverse strand, counting down.
AAGTTGACCCCCGATGACCTCATCCGGAAGATCGGTTATAACCGCTACCTCGCAGCGTTTGAAGTGTTGCAGCCTTCGCTGCTACGCGCTTATGATGCGCTTACGGCAAATGACAGCCTGCGCAATCAATTGGCGGAGCCCATCGCCCTTTTGCGGAACTGGAACCGGATTCCGGCTGATACTTCGGTCGCCGCAGCCCTGGCGATCGAATGGGCTTACCGCCTGCAGGCCAAGGCGAGTCCGTCCGCCAATCCATATGATGCTTCTGATGTGGTGCGCATCGTGACCTCGATGGCCGCCAATGCCAGCGGACGGGAACAACTGCTCCTTCTGCAGGAGACGATGCACACGCACGAGGAGTGGTTTGGAAGCTGGCGCACGCCCTGGGGCGCGATCAACCGCTACCAACGGCCGATGAACGGAGCATTCAACGACAGCCTGCCCAGCGTCCCTGTAGCACAGGCAGCCGCTACCTGGGGCTCGCTGCCTTCTTTCAGCAGCCGTCGGCCCCAAGGCATGCATCGCCGTTATGGATATCATGGGAACAGCTTTGTTGCCTGCGTAGAGTTCGGCAAAAAGCTGAAGGCACGCACCATTATCACCGGAGGTCAGTCCTTCGACCCGGCATCACCAAATTTCAAGGACCAGGTCAACGGTTATATCAATGGTAGGTTCAAGGACATTTATTTCTACCGCACGGATGTGCTCCGGAATGCCCGGAAAACCTACCACCCGGGAGAATGATCACTTGGGATCGATGGTGTCCCAGGGGGTGATGGGTTCCTTCGTATCAGGGGTTTCGCCCTCGTCGACGTCATCGCCCAGGTATTTGCGTTCTACCTCTTCCCTTGTCTCCTCGTCTTCGAAGCGGGCTTCGGTGGCCTCATCGAGGATCGGTGGCGTCATGCCCACGCGAACGGAGGCGATCTCCTCTTCGGTGATCTCATGCTCCTCGTCCTCCAGGTGTCGACGGACTACTTTCTGGGCATCGCTCTCAAATCGTCCTTTGCTCCCTCCATTTTCGGGGGTCGCGTCCTGGCGGTCGAGGCGATTATTGTTTTCAGGTGACTGTGCCATAGATAGGGTTTCTGAACATAGGTAAAAACCCATGCCAAACCCGAGCAGGCTCAGGTTTACAGCGCAAGGATGAGCTTCAGCTCCGCCTCTTTCACGGTCAGGAGCTTTACTTTGGGCAATCGGCGCGTCAATTCTTTCCAGTTCCGGTCGCGGGAAAAGATGGTCCGCAGCATGGGCAGGGCTTTCGCCAGCTGTCCGTTGTTCGCCAGGGTGATCGCCGTCCAGTACTGCATCTCCAGGTTGGCTGGGAAAAGCTTCATCGCCGCGTTGTATTCATTCATTGCCCCGCTCATATCGTTTTTCTCCACTGCCAGGTCACCATTGTTCATATGCTGGTAGGCCTGGTGAACCCTGTAAAGCCGGCGTAATTCCACAAGGGGCTGCGCGGCATCATCCACCCGAAGGTCCACCATCCGTTCGTCCCAGGGCTTGCCTTCCGAGCGGCCGGGAACGATGAGGATCGCTGCTGATTGCTGCCCGCGGATATCACCGCCGGCTTTCTGCGCTGCCTCCAGGGCCAGGAGCAGCCGGTCGGCGAGGGGTTGGCCTGCAGAGCCCCGCATGCTGGCTTCCATTGCTGCCGGCACGGTAGGGTTCAGCATCATATTCGACTGCACTGAAAATCCCTTCCCGGTGCGATGGCCCGCGTAGTCGATGCAGCTCTTTCCCGTATGAACGGCCACATGGCCCTGGTTGTCTACGATCGCTACCTGCCGGACTTCCCGACCCTCGTCGGTGGCGAGCAGGCTGTCGAGCACCTGTTGCGCCGTTAGGCCGGAACGGAGGAGAGCCAGCCCTCGTGGTCCGAAGGATTTATTGGTGAATGACTGAGTTGCCACGGCGCCAACGCCGGCTTCCGCCCAGCTCACGCTGGTGCCGACGGAGAACCAGTGGCTTTGCACCGCTACGCCCATTGCACCGGTAGCCGAGTCGCGCGCCACAACGGAATAGGTATGGGCCAACGGTTCGCTGGTCGTATAGACCTGGGCGATCAGTGAGGAGCAAAAGACCAGAGCAGACAGGAGGGATATCGTTCGTTTCATGCTTTAGATTCTCCTCCAAATTTACGTACCGCACCTCCAGGAAGTGCAGCACTCAAACGCGGTAGCAGACCGCATTGATATTCATTCCGGCGCCGACAGAGGCAAAGAGCACCACATCGCCCGGTTCGTAGGAGTAGCCCACGACCTGTCCCTTGCGCACCATATCGAGCAGGGTGGGCACGGTGGCAACGGATGAGTTGCCAAGCCAGTGGATGCTCATCGGCATGATGTTCTTCGGGATCTCCCGAAGTCCATAGAGCTTGTACAGCACACGGATGATGCCCTCGTCCATTTTTTCGTTGGCCTGGTGAATGAATACCGTTTTCAGCTCGTTGATGGCGACGCCTGCCTGGTCGAGGCATTCTTTCATCGCCTGCGCCACGTGGGTCATGGCATATTCATACACTTTGCGGCCCTTCATCTTTATATAGCGCACACGCGGGTCGGAACCCGGGAAATTCGATGGGCCGAGGTGAATATAATAGGCCTCGTCGTTGCAGTGGCTCTTGGCCGCGGAATGAAGGATTCCCGCGCCGTCGGTTTCCCGGTATTCGAGGATGCAGGCACCCGCGCCATCGGAAAAGATCATGCTGTCACGATCATAGAGGTCCAGCACCCGGCTAAGGGTTTCGGTGCCGATCACCAGGGCTTTTTTTGCGATGCCGGCCTTGAAGAACGCATCGGCCTGGATCATGCCCTGCACCCATCCGGGGCAGCCGAAAAGGATGTCGTAGGCCACGCAGGAGGGGTTGCGGATGCCGAGGATGTGCTTGATCCGGGCGGCAAGCGCCGGAACGGCGTCGGTCTGGATGGTATGCTTGATCACGTTGCCGAAATTGTGCGCCACGATGATCTGGTCGATCGTCTCCGGATCGACGCCACTGTCTTCGATCGCAGCCCGGGCCGCGATGGCGCCGATGTCGGAAGCGTTCAGGTCGGTCCGCGCATAGCGGCGCTCGCCGATGCCGGTGATCTGCTGGAATTTTTCGACCACTTCCTGCGGAGCGGTCTCTACGCGTTTGGAATCTTCTGCGTAAAAATTGTGGATCGTAAAGTCCCGGTTGGTAACGACTTCAGTGGGGATGTAAGCGCCGGTTCCGGTAATAACGGTTCGTTGAGCCATGTTCTTTCAAATTTAAAAACAATAGCCGGCAACCGTACCCGTAAAGATACCAAGAACGGAAAAAAACAGGGGCAAAAAAAATCCCGACCACTGCAATGCAGGCCGGGCGCGGTTCGTTCGTCGGACGGTTCGGGTTAACGGCCTTCCTTGGCGCGGTGGCAGATCACTTCCACAGCCATGCTGAATGCAAGGGCAAAGGCGATAGCTTCCCACATGGAAGCTTTTACTACAAATGCCTTGATCATCATGAACAGGCTGAACAGAGCAACCATTACGGTCAGGGCGTTATTTTCCGAAAAATACTTTCTCATTTTAGATGGATTTACACGAGGTGCAAAGGGATTACGAAGATACTATCGAAGCGGTTTTCCACCGATCCGCTATCGGCAAAACCGGCGATTTCCTCGACTAAAGATTTGTTAGCGAACTGAGCAGGGACTTCGACAGGCTCAGTCTGACAAGCCTTTCCACCCAGGATACTGTATCATTCCGGTACATCCTAATGAACTACTCCGCCCACTGTCGCCCATTCACTATTGCCCACTGCCCACTGCCTACTGCCTTCTCTCCACCCACTGCCTATTGCCTATATTTGCGGCACTATGAGCGAAGAAAAAAGTCTCAATTTTCTGGAGGAGATCATCGAAAACGACCTGAAGGACGGGAAGTATAAATCCATCGTTACCCGCTTTCCCCCGGAGCCGAATGGCTACCTCCATATGGGGCATGCCACCTCCATCTGCCTCAACTTCGGGCTCACCAAAAAATACCCCGGTTATACCAATCTCCGCTTCGATGACACCAACCCGGTGACCGAAGACACGGAATATGTCGACAGCATCAAGGCCGACATCAAATGGCTGGGCTTCGAATGGAAGAATGAACTCTATGCCTCTGATTATTTCGACCAGCTTTATAACTACGCCG
>CBHWDR010000344.1:0-4422 GCA_966112575.1 uncultured Chitinophagales bacterium | reverse complement strand
ACATAGTCCAAGCGCTTGATCGAGGGTCGGATGAGGGAGGCCTGGTTCTGGTCGACATTCGTGTTGGGGACAGCCGCTTCCTTGATCGGTACGAGCGCCAGCCCGACGCTGGGCAGGACCTTGCCGGTCCGCTGGTCGGAAGTGCTGGCCGAGGTGGAAAGGATGGTACCGGTGAGCGAGGTGGAGGCCGAGGTGAGGTCGAAAGTGGTGCGCGCACCCTTGGTCTTGCGCAGCCGCCTGTCGAGCATGAGGAAAGTGTATTTGAGCTGGACCACGTATTTCCGGAGGTTGGATTCGGCCTGGATGTACTCTTCCGTGGCCACGGGGTAATTGAGCGCCTCCCGCACGATCACCCGCACCGAGGCGGTGTCGCGGAGTTGGGTCCGGGTGTTGGCGATAAAGGAGAGCACGATGGCTTTCTCCTTGCCGGGGTCCGTGTCTTTTACGAAAGTGTAGGGCGGTGTCCAGCTGAATTCGTCACCGCATTCCTGCACGAACTTGAACCCGGAGATCGGCATGGAGGTCTGGGTGATGATGTTTTCGATGGGGTAGGAGCCATTTTCGCAAAATACCCGGAAGGAGATGGTCTCGCCTTCCTCCACAGCGATGGTTCCGCTCACCGTAGGCTTAACCCGGGGCGCGATGATCTCGGTATTGAAAAAGACGATGGTAAAGGAGGTGTCGATGCGCTCTTTCGGGTCGTTCAGGTTCTGGACGCCGAGCAGCACTTTATAGTTCACATCGTATTTCAGCTTCCCCGACAGGAAATAGGATTTATCGGCTTTGAAGCTCACCTGCCCGCTCTCCTTATTGATCCGGAGGCCTACCGGCGCATTTTTCAGGAACCAGAAATAGTTCGACGGGTTCTTGTTGATCTGCAACTGGTAGCTGAGCGTGGAGTCGACATGCAACGTGAAATAAGGATTCAGGTCAATGATCCGCAGGGCGGAGTCGGGGTGGTAAGCGGTCAGCGAATCGTCCTGCGACAAGGCGCGCACCGGCAGGAAGAGAACCAGGATAAGGGAACAACGCAGAAAATTCTTCATGTGCAGGAGTAACGTGAAAAGGCCCCCGCAAAGTACGACAAAAAAAGAGCTCCTGTGGACACAGGAGCTCGATAAACCAAAACCAACTGCTTATGAGAAAAATCGATTATTCGATGGTAATTTCTTTTGCTACAGATTTGACGCTTTCCACCTTCGGAAGGTTTACTGTCAAAACACCATTTAAGTATTTTGCAACAATTCGCTGGGCGTCGATCTTTTCATCCAGGGTAAAAGAGCGTTTGAACGACTGAATGCGGAACTCGCGGCGAACCTGCTTTTCCTGTTCTTTGGCGGCTTCAACTTTCTTCTCGGCCGACACGGTCAGCGTGTGCTGATCGAGGTGGATCCGGAAGTCTTCCTTCTGAAAACCCGGGGCGGCCAGCTCCAGGACAAAGCCATTTTCGTTTTCGGCGATGTTCACCGGTGCCAGGCGCTGGTTGGCCGTGGTCAGCTCGTTACCTAATAAAGACGGCATGCCGGTAAAAAAGTCGTCCATCAAATTGTTAAAAGGACGGGTGGCGGGGCGGTTGTTGAAACGTACGAGTGTCATGATCGGAGTATTTTATGGTTAGTAAAAAATTTCGCTTTTCGCAAGACCAGGTTCAAACGCCGTACCGGGGCCAAAAACTGGTGAAACCCACGCCAGAACGGCATTCCAGGCGTTTTTGCCCTGCCATATCAGGCGGTTTTTCCGGAATTTTTGACAAAACTTCTTCTTTACCTTTGCCGAAAGTTTAAAGCTATGTATCCAGCTGAAATCGTTCTTCCCATGAAGGAAGAACTCACCGAAAACGGTTTTTCCGAATTACTCGATAAAGATGCGGTCGAAGGACAGCTCAAGCAGAAGGGCACGACCCTGGTGATGATCAACTCCGTCTGCGGCTGTTCGGCCGGCACGGCCCGTCCCGGCGTGCTGATGGCGGTAATGAACGCCCCCAAGAAGCCCGACCACCTGACCACGACCTTTGCCGGATTCGACATCGAGGCGGTGCAGACCCTTCGTCAGCACCTCCTGCCTTATCCGCCCTCGTCGCCGGCCATCGCCCTGTTCAAAGACGGCCAGCTCGTTCATTTTATCGAGCGCCACCAGATCGAAGGCCGTCCGGCCCAGGTGATCGCCAATAACCTGATCACGGCTTTCGACCAGCATTGCAACTAAGCAGAAACCGTTTCCAACACAGGCCGCTCCCCCGGGAGGGGCCTTTTTTATCCCCTTTTTAACCTATCATTGCCCCTTCATTAGGCCCTGCTATGTATCCCAACCTCTATTATTTCTTTAAGGAAGTCTTCGGCGCAGAGATCGGTGTTCTTCGGTTTATCAACTCCTTCGGCTTTTTTGTAGCCCTTTCCTTTCTCATCGCCGCGGCCCTGCTCTCCCGGGAGCTGGAGCGCAAAAGCAAGCAGGGGTTGTTCAAGCCCACCAAGATCCGGGTACGGGTGGGAGAGCCGGCCTCCGTATCGGAAATGGCCCTGAACTTTATCCTGGGCTTTATCCTCGGTTTCAAGATCCTGGCCCTTTTCTTCCTGGGCTCCGAAGCCACGCGCGACCCGCAGGCCTATATTTTCTCCGGTAAGGGCAGCTGGCCCGCCGGCCTGGCCCTGGGCGCCCTCTTTGCCTGGCTTAAATGGCGGGAGAAGAAAAAGACCCAGCTGGCCAAGCCCGAAGAGCGCGAGGTCTGGCTCTGGCCCAAAGACCGGGTAGGGGAGATCACCGTGATCGCCCTCGTTTTCGGCCTGATCGGTGCCAAGATGTTCGACATATTTGAGAACTGGGGCGAGTTCATGAAGAACCCCATCGAAACGATCTTTTCCGGTGGCGGTCTCACCTTCTACGGGGGGTTGATCTGCGCCACCATCGCCATCGTGATCTATGCGCGCAAGCACGGCATGAGCCTGCGCTACCTGGCCGATTCCCTGGCCCCGGCCCTGATGATCGCCTATGCAGTAGGACGGATCGGCTGCCAGGTGGCCGGCGACGGCGACTGGGGCATCTATAATTCCGCTTTCAAGGTAGACCCGGTGACCAACGAGATCGTAGCGGCCCAGCCGGCCGAATTCGATTCGGCCGTGGTGGCCCATGGCGATTTCTTTCTTACGCATCCCAACCTCGAACATACGGCTGTGGCCCCCGGGGCCCTTGGCTTCCTGCCCAACTGGTTCTTTGCCTACAACTATCCGCACAACGTCAATGAAGTGGGCGTGCCGATCAACGGCTGTACGGAAAAATACTGCAACCAGCTTCCGGTGCCGGTATTCCCGACGCCCTTCTATGAAACCCTCGCCTGCACGTTGCTCTTCCTCCTCCTCTGGGCCCTGCGCAAGCGGATGGGAGTGCCGGGCGCGCTGTTCGCGCTCTATCTGTTCCTTAATGGGATGGAGCGCTTCCTGATCGAGAAGATCCGGGTCAACAACAAGATGAACTTCCTCGGGATGCACCCGACCCAGGCCGAAGTGATCGCCACCGGCTTGATGCTGACCGGCATCGTGCTGTGGTTCGTGGTGGCGCAAAAGAATCGCGCCAGGGCGTAAAACTGTGCAAAACTTCCCCTTGGCCCATATGGAAACCTTGCAAAAACCTTAACCAGTCACGGTTTGGTCAATTTAGGCCGTAGTATGGTTTTTGTAGATAAGAATTTGACGGGAATCATTATGCCGTTTAACCAAAGCGGTTTACCTTTGCAGACAGTCTTAGCGGTTTAACCTATCCTTTGCAACTTTCTGTGAAAAGCTTCTGTCAGTTATTTATTCATTTTAATCAATCAAGGATTCATTTATGAGGCAGCTTAAAATCGCTACCCAGATCACCAACCGAGATTCACAGGCAGTTGAAAAATACCTCCAGGAGATTTCTAAGATCCCGATGATCACCCCCGAGGAAGAGACCACACTGGCGCAGCGCATCAAGATGGGCGACCAGCGTGCTCTGGACAAACTGGTCCAGGCCAACCTCCGTTTCGTGGTTTCGGTTGCGAAGCAGTACCAGCACCAGGGACTCTCCCTGAGTGACCTGATCAACGAGGGCAACCTCGGCCTGATCAAGGCCGCCCAGCGTTTCGATGAGACCAAGGGTTTTAAGTTCATCTCTTATGCCGTATGGTGGATCCGTCAGTCGATCCTCCAGGCACTGGCTGAGCAGGGCCGCCTCGTACGCCTCCCGCAGAACAAGATCGGTACCTACAACAAGGCCAACAAGGCCTATATGGCCTTCGAACAGGAGCATGAGCGCGAGCCCTCGACCGAGGAGCTGGCCGACATCCTGGAGATGAGCGAAACCGAGATCAACAATATCTTCCAGAGCAATACCCGTCACACGTCGCTGGATGCCCCCGTTCACGAAGCGGAGGATGTGGCCATGGGCGATCTCCTGGAAGGCTCC
>CBHWDR010000343.1:0-4423 GCA_966112575.1 uncultured Chitinophagales bacterium | reverse complement strand
AGCCTATTTCAGCTCCAGCTGCTCGGGCAACAAAGCGACCCACCAGATGGTGCTCTACGAAAGCACGGGCATTATCGAGGTCTATATCAAAGACAAGCCGGTTTGTACCGCCTGGAACGGTGGCCGCTCGATCCTGGGCGTCCAGGATGAGACCCGCCTGAAAGGTGTGGCCGCTCCCGGTTACAATGCCACCACCTGGGGCACCACCGGCATGAACGAAGCCTGGCGCTTTACGCCCAGCGGCGCCGCCCCCCGTTTCAAGCGCGCAGAGATCGTGCTGAACGGCAGCGTGGTTGCTACCGCCGACACCCTGTCGGGCGCTCCCGGTCTGCTCAACCTCAACTTCCCCAACGTTTGCCCCACGGCCGACAGCACCGCTTATGTGCTGCGCGTCACCTATGGCACCTGCAACAACCCCGCACTGGATGTGACCTTCACCGATACCGTTCGCGTGAAGCGCCCCACGCCGATCGTGAACCTCGTGGCAGTGAACCAGGGTTGCACCACGAACGGCTCGATCACGGCCAACGTAGTGGGTGGCGGCTCCTTCCAGTACTCGATCAACGGCGGTGCGGCCCAAAGCACCAACGTGTTCAACAACCTGGCTGCCGGTACTTATTATGTAAGCGTACAGAACGGCTCCTGCGCAGCATCGGCCACCACCACGCTTACCCTCCAGAACAACCTCAACGTCAATATCGTCACGCCTGACACCTCGATCTGCCAGGGTGCTTCCTTCACGCCTCGTGTAACCTCCAATGCCACTTCCTATTCCTGGACGCCCACATCCAATGTGAACCCCGCCAACACCCTCCAGCCGGTGCTCTCGCCGAACGGCAACAGCCGCTTCATCGTAACGGCCTCTACCGGACCCTGCGTGGTGCGCGACACGATCAATGTGAGCGTATTTGCCACACCATCGGTCAATGCCGGCCCGGACCTGACCATCATCAATGGCGACCAGGTGCAACTGCAGGCAACCGGTACCCCGGGCTCTACCTGGACCTGGACACCGCCTACCGGCCTGTCGGCCACCAACGTGCTGCAGCCGATCGCTTCGCCCACGCAGACCACGACCTACACCGTGCGCCAGGTGACCACACAGGGCTGTTCCACTACCGACTCGACCAAGGTCACGGTACTGAACTGTATCGACCCGATGGCCGCTTTCACCCCCAACGGTGACGGCGTGAACGACCGCTGGCTGGTTAGCCTCGGCCCCTGTCTGAAGACCGCCCGCGTTGAAGTGTACAACCGCTACGGCGCTCAGGTCTATCGCAACGACAGCTATACCAATAACTGGGATGGCACCTACAACGGCAAGCCCCTGCCCGACGGCACGTACTACTTCGTGGTGCGTTATACGCTGGTCAATGGTCAGCCGCGCGAAATGAAAGGGAACGTAACGATTCTGCGCTAACCAACTAAATGCTTTTGACAATGAAACGGATCAATCTCTCGATACTGCTTTTGGCCCTCGCGATCGGCGCGCAGGCACAACAGCTGACCGCCTCTTCTTTTTACGACATGGCCCCGGTGCTGCATAACCCCGCAGCAGCCGGTACCCAGAACATTGACGGCAAGCACTTCAGTTCCCTCGGTGGCACCTTCCGCAAACAGTGGGAAGGCATGCCCGGCGGTCCGCAGACCGGCCTGGTATTCGGCAGCACCTACCTGGAGAAAGCCAAGATCGGCGTCGGTGGTTACCTCTACAATGACCGCACCGGCCCCCTGACCTACAACGGTCTCCAGCTCTCGGTCAACTACCAGATCCCGATGAAGAACAATGCCGTTCTTTCGCTCGGACTTGAAGGCCGTGCCCAGCAGTTCCAGTACGACCGTGCCAAGCTGGCCGCCGTGCTCGGACCCGACAATGTGCTGGCCTCCGATGACAAGCGCGTAAAAGGAGATGCCGGCTTCGGCGTCGCCTACACCTCCCGTAAATGGCAGCTGGGCGCTTCCGTGAGCCAGCTCATCCAGTCACGCCTCGACCTCTATTCCGGCACCGGCAATGTGGTGGACGAGTCGAAGCTCTACCGCCACTATTATGCCCATGGCAACTACCAGTGGGACGTGGACAAGGTAACGACCATCATTCCGAACCTGCTCGTGATCTACCTGCACAATGCGCCCACGACCGTACAGGGCGGCGTTCGTGTAGAGCACAACAAGCTGTTCTGGTATGGCCTTACCTGGCGCTCCGAGCAGTCCTGGATGCTTTCCGCCGGCCTGCACATCAAGCAGAAATTCAACATCGGTTATTCTTTCGACATCTATAACAAGCCCATCGGCATTTTCGACAAGGGCTCCAATGCACATGAGGTCATGCTTCGCTACGACTTCATCAAGTAGTCTCAAACCAATTGCTTAGAGAAAGCCCCGACCATGTCGGGGCTTTCGTGTTCCAGGGTTTAAAGGTTCAAAAGTTCAAAAGTTAGTGCTCGCCAACCTTTGAACTTTTGAACTCTGGAACTCTTGAACTTTTGGGCGTAAATTCGTCGTCTATGGAAACCGTAGCGCAGATCCCGAAATATAATTTGAATGAAGAGCAGGAGAAGAAGCTGATCCTGCGTGAGTACCGTTCCCTTCTGCGTTCGCTCAAGTCGCGCATCAAGCCCGGCGACCGGAAGCTGATCCGGCTTGCTTTCGAGATGGCAGCCGAAGCACACAAGACCATGCGCCGCAAGAGCGGTGAGCCCTATATCCTGCATCCCCTGGCAGTGGCGCGCATCTGCGCCGAAGAGATCGGCCTTGGCGTTCGTTCCTCCATCTGCTCCCTCCTCCACGATACGGTGGAAGATACCGATATCACCCTCGACGACGTACAGCGCGAATTCGGCCCGGAGATCTCGAAGATCGTGGACGGCCTGACCAAGATCTCCAACGTGATCGACGTCAATGCTTCGCAGCAGGCCGAGAACTTCCGCAAGATCCTGCTCACGCTCACCGATGACCCGCGCGTGATCCTCATCAAGCTCGCCGACCGCCTGCACAATATGCGGACCATGGATTCGATGAAGACCGAGAAGCAGTTGAAGATCTCTTCGGAAACGGTCTATGTCTACGCCCCGCTGGCGCACCGGATGGGCCTGTATTCCATCAAAACGGAGATGGAAGACCTCTCGATGAAATACCTCGAGCCGGAAACCTACAAGGAGATCGCCCGCAAGCTGGCCGAAACGAAAAGAGAGCGCACCCGCTATATCAACGAATTCATCAAGCCGATCAAGGACAAGCTGGATAAGGCCGGCTTCGACGCCGATATCTATGGCCGTCCGAAAAGCATTCACTCCATCTGGAACAAGATGAAGAAGAAGGGCGTGTCCTTCGAAGAAGTTTATGACCTCTTCGCCATCCGCATCATCGTGAATGCACCGCCGGAGCGCGAGAAGCAGGACTGCTGGAATGTGTACTCGATGATCACCGACGAGTACACGCCATCGCCGGAGCGCCTGCGCGACTGGCTGTCGAACCCCAAGAGCAATGGCTATGAAGCCCTGCATACGACGGTGATGGGCCCGCAGGGCAAGTGGGTGGAAGTGCAGATCCGCACCAAGCGCATGAACGAGATCGCCGAGAAAGGCCTGGCCGCCCACTGGAAGTACAAGGAAGGCGCCACCGACGAAAGCCGCTTTGACAAATGGTTCTCGCAGATCCGCGAAGTGATCACCTCGCAGGACGTGGACTCGGTGGATTTTCTGCAGGATTTCAAACGCTCCTTCCTCGCTGAAGAGATCTATATCTATACCCCCAAGGGAGATGTGAAGATGCTGCCCGTGGGCGCCACGGCCCTGGATTTCGCCTTCGCCGTGCACTCGGTGGTGGGTTCCAAATGTATCGGTGCCAAGGTCAACCACAAGCTGGTACCGATTTCGCACAAGCTGCGCTCGGGCGACCAGGTGGAGATCATCACCTCCAACAAGCAGAAGCCTTCGGAAGACTGGCTCAATTTCGTGGTCACGGCCAAGGCGCGCACCAAGATCAAGGACTCGCTGAAGGAGGAGAAGAAAGCCATTGCCGAAGAAGGCAAGTACACCCTGCAACGCAAGCTCGACGGACTGGGCGTGGCCTTCAACCCGCAGAACATCGACGAGCTGGTGAGCTTTTACAAATACAGTGCGCCACTGGAGCTGTATTACCAGATCGCCGTCAAGAACATTGACCTCAAGGAGCTCAAGGAGTTCAAGGTTACTGGCGACCGGATCGAGGCACCCAAGCCCAAGCTGCCGGAACTGCCGCCCAAGTCGGAACACTACGGCATCGTGCCCAAGAAGGACACGGAGCTGATCATCTTCGGCGAGAGCTCCGACAAGATCATGTACCACCTGGCGAACTGCTGCAAGCCGATCCCCGGTGACGATGTCTTCGGTTTCGTGACCACGGGCAAGGGGCTGACCATTCACCGGACGACCTGCCCGAACGC
>CBHWDR010000342.1:0-4455 GCA_966112575.1 uncultured Chitinophagales bacterium | reverse complement strand
CACCTGAACAACTCGCGGTACATCGACTACCTGATCAATGCCCGCGAGGACCAGCTGATGACCTCTTATGCCTTCGATCCGTACCAGCTGGCCCGGGAGCAGGGCATCGGCTGGGTGTCGGCACAAACCCAGATCGCCTACCTCTCCCCGGCGCACCTGATGGAGGTGGTCAGCATCCGCACGCGCCTGCTGGCAGCTACGGAGAAGAGCCTGCTCGTGGAAGCGAGCATGTTCAACGAGGCGAAAACATCGGTCAAAGCCGTCATGTGGACGCGACTGGTGCACTACAACCTTCGCGAGCGGAAGAGCCAGTCCCACGCGCCCCAGCTGCTCGACTTCCTGCAACAGATCGAATACCCGCTGGAACCGGTCCGCAGTTTTGACGAGCGCGTTGCCGAAATTCGTAGCACCACAAAAGCCCTCGTATGAACAGCAACTACCTCGAAAGCGCCCGGCTGCAGTTTGAATACTACAAATCCCTGGGAGAAAAAACCATCAATCAACTGCCCGATGAAGCCCTGTTCTGGCAATACAATGCCGAAAGCAACAGTATCGCCATCATCGTGAAGCATCTCTGGGGCAATATGCGCAGCCGCTGGACCGACTTCCTCACCACCGACGGCGAGAAGCCCTGGCGGGAACGCGAAGCGGAGTTCGACAACGATATCCGGACCCGTGCGGAGCTGATGGACAAATGGAACGAGGGCTGGTCGGTATTGATGAACACCCTGCGATCCCTGCGGCCGGAAGACCTCGAAACGATCATCTACATCCGCAACCAGGGACATACGGTACTGGAAGCGATCAACCGGCAGCTGGCGCACTATCCCTATCATGTGGGACAGATCGTTTACCTGGGCAAGATGCTGGCGGAAAGCTGGACCTCGCTTTCCATTCCGCGCGGCGGCACACAGCAGTTCAACGACCGGAAATTCGCGGCGCCAAAAAGCCGCCAGCACTTTACGCAGGAATTCAGCGACCCCGCAAAACCACACGACGGGAAGCCATGACCCCGAACGAACGCTTTCCTGCTTTCGCCGAAGCCTGGATCCGCGCCTTTAACGGGCACGACCTGGAATCCATCCTGGAGCACTATGCCGACCCGGTTGCTTTTCACTCTCCCTTCGTGGTGCAACTGGGATTCAATGAAACGGGCGTGATCTGCACCAAGGAGGAGCTGCGCCGCTATTTTACCCGGGGACTGCAGGCTTATCCCGACCTCCACTTCCAGGTGCACGAAGTCCTCACCGGTTTGGATTCGCTTGTCATTCATTATACGTCGGTCAATAACCTGCTGGCCGCGGAAACCTTCTTGCTGAATGCCCAGGGCAAAGCCCACACGGTCTATTGCCACTACACGGCAAAACCTGTTGCATCCTGATCCTTTCCATTTAACCATCCAAAAATTTGCTTATGTCCTTTTCCAGATATTTCCGGAAGAAGCCCCTGTCTGCCTATGAAACCGATATCCGGTCCAGCGAACTATCGCGCTCCCTGGGCAAATGGGCGCTGACGGCCATTGGTGTCGGCGCCGTGATCGGGGGCGGGATCTTCGTGCTCACGGGCGTGGCTGCCAACCTGCACGCCGGTCCGGCACTCGCCCTCTCCTTCCTGCTTGCCGGCATTGGTTGCCTGTTCGCGGCCTTCTGTTACGCGGAGTTCGCATCGATCCTTCCGGTCTCCGGATCGGCTTATGCCTATTCCTACGGAACCGTGGGGGAGTTCTTCGCCTGGTTCATCGGCTGGAACCTGATCCTCGAATACATGATGGGGGCGACAACGGTGGCCGTCAGCTGGTCGAAGTATTTCGTGAAGCTCCTGCACATGGCCGGCGTGCACCCGATCCCCCTGTGGCTGGTGAATGACCCGGTCACGGCGCGGGAAGAAGCCCTGCGGCTCGGCCAGGATGCGCCCCTATTTGCCATCAACCTGCCCGCGCTGCTGATCGTTTGGGTGATCACCTATGTCCTGTACCGCGGTATCCGCGAATCGGCACGCACCAATAACCTCATCGTTGCCATTAAAGTGACGGCCGTTCTCTTCGTGGTGGCGGTCGGCGCTTTTCATCTCACCCCCGATAACTGGCATCCCTTCATTCCCCCACCGGTTACCGATGCCACGGGTACCCATCATTACGGCCTGCCGGGTGTGTTCACGGCTGCGGGGATCGTGTTCTTCGCCTTCATCGGCTTCGACGCGGTATCGACCCAGGCGCAGGAAGCGATCAACCCGACCAAACACATTCCTTTCGCCATCATGGCTTCACTGGCCATCTGCACGGTGCTCTATATCCTCGTATCGCTGGTGCTTACGGGCATGGTCCGCTATGATCAGCTGGACCTCGGTGCGCCCGTCGCTTCGGCTTTCGAAAAAGTAGGTCTTTCCTGGGCTTCCCTGCTCATTACGATCGCTGCCGTGATCGGACTGGTATCGGTGATGCTGGTGATGCTGCTTTCCCAAACGCGGATCTTCCTGAACATGGCCAGGGACGGCCTCTTACCGGAGCGCTTGTTCGCAACCATCCATCCCCGTTTCAAAACACCCTGGAAAAGCACCCTCCTCGTAGGCGCCCTTGCTTCGGTCATCGCAGCGGTCACGCGGATCGAGAAAGCGACCAAGATGACCAGTATCGGCACCCTCTTCGCCTTCGCCATGATCTGCGGAGCCGTGCTGCTCCTTCGGAAAAAAGCGCCGGATTTGCATCGTCCGTTTCGCGTGCGCTACCTGCCCCTCGTGGCCACCCTCGGCGTCGGCTTCAATCTCTTCCTCATGTTCAGCCTCGACGGCGCCACCTGGATTCGCTTCCTCGTGTGGAGCGTGCTCGGTGTTTTGGTTTACCTGCTTTACAGCGCGCGCCACAGCAAACTGGAAAAACAAAAAAACGGATCATGAATCCTTCTCCATCAGCCGGAAACTATCGGATCGAACCTGCGGCACCGGAGGATCTGCCGGCCATCCTCGACATTTACCAACAGGCGATCGCCTACCAGCAACGCAGGGGTTTTATCGGCTGGGAAGCGATCGATGCCGCCTTCATTGAAAAGGATTGTGCGGAAGGCCTGCTTTACAAGGTCTGAAGCGAGGGAGCCATTGCCGCGGTATTCTGCATCTGCTATTCCGATGCGCGCATCTGGAGAGGCAGAGAACGGGGTGATGCCCTGTACCTCCACCGGGTGGCGGTCGATGACCGCTTCCGGGGTGCGCGGTGGTTTGAAAAGATCCTGCGCTGGTCGGAGCGCCATGCCGGCGCACACCAACGAACCCGGATCCGCATCGATACCTGGGCGAAAAACGAGCAGCTGATCGACTATTACCAGGGCTATGGCTTCGAGCTGGTGGAAGAATTCACCACCGGCGATGACCCCGACCTGCCGGCGCAGCACCGGAACCTGCATGCGGCCCTCCTGGAATACCGCTACTAAGCCCTATTTTCAAATCATGAAAGCTGCCGCGGAACTGCGATCCATCCTTCAACCGGTGCTTGGGAATGACCGGGTACAATTGGAACCACTGGTAGAAGAAGATTTCGAAGCCCTCTATGCCGTTGCCTCCGATCCATTGGTCTGGGAACAGCATCCCAACCGCGACCGGTGGCAACGCGAGGTCTTTCGTACTTTTTTCGAAGGAGCGCTGCAGAGCGGCGGGGCCTTCAAGGTCATCGACAAAGGCAGTGGCGCGGTGATCGGCAGCACCCGCTTCTACGATTACAGCGAGCCCGGCCGCAGTGTGCTCATCGGCTACACGTTCTATGCCCGGGCTTGCTGGGGCAAGGGCATCAACCTGGCGGTGAAGCAGCTGATGCTCGACCATATTTTTGCCTACGTGGACCAGGTGGACTTCCACATCGGGGCGCAGAACATCCGCTCCCAGATCGCGATCGGCCGTCTGGGCGCCCGGAAAACGGGTGAACAGGAAGTGGCCTATTTCGGCGAGGCACCGAAGCTGAATTTCGTGTACCGGATCGAAAAGAAAGACTGGACATTGCAGCAATGAACGGGCGGATAATTGTTTAGCGATACCACTGCAGCGGCCGCGTTCCCGCATTTTTACCCTTCAACAAATCACTTCCCTAACCAAATAGAACGCTAAAATGCCACCCGGCTGCAAAATTTGCCCTATCTTCCATAAAACGTTTTGAGCATCGCATCGGTAGCCTACAAATTTCCTGCGCCAAGCAGTTTAGTTAGCCGCTTACTTTTTGCCAATTCAGCTCTACTGACTAAACTTGTCATTTTATGAAACAACCGACTTTTATCGACCGCATTCTGCAGGCCCCTTCCTATGGCTGGACGAATGCAGAGGGCGATCTGTCCGTGCCAACGACCGGGCAGCTCTGGAAAGAAGCCTTCTCCCGTTGCAATATTTTCAAAGGCCCACGCAACTGGATTTCGTTTGCGAGCCTGTCGATGATCCTGATCATGGCGGGCGTGTTCGTCGTTTTCCTGACCCAATATT
>CBHWDR010000341.1:0-4463 GCA_966112575.1 uncultured Chitinophagales bacterium | reverse complement strand
GCCCTTTTCCGACCGAGATGATCCGGCTGTAACCCGAGCGTCCATCAAGGTCCAACGAACGAATGCGGTAATAAGCCGGGCCTGAATGCGCATGAACAAAGGAATAGCCTTCCGGTCTTCCAGCAGCCAGTGCGCCAATCTCGGTCCAGTTGCGACCATCAATGCTCCACTCCACGCGGAAGGAAGCGGTGTTCACTTCAGCAGCCGTGATCCAGTTAAGCTGAGTGCCGGCGCTGGTGGCCTGTGCCGTGAAGCTTAGCCACTGAACGGGAAGAATGACGATCGTACTACGTTGCGCCGTGTAGTTGGAGGAGCTGCCGTTGAGGGCAAAATTGTTCAGGGTTGCGGGGTTGTTGCCCGTATAATCGGTGAGCTGGGTGAGGCTGTTGTTGCTGCCTGCCGCTGTTCCCTGGTTGAAGGTGTAATAGGCCAGGAGCCCGGTGGTCTTTGCCGGATCGGTGTAATCGATCTCGTTGCTCATCGCCGCCTGCAGCTGCGATTGGCTGCGGGCCACATTCCAGATCCGCACTTCGTCTGTCTCGCCACCGAAATAAAAACCCTGGGGCGTTGAGGTCGTAGTGGGGTCGGCCCCGATAAACACGCTGTTGGCGGGATAGGTGTACGTAATGGTCTGGCCGCTGACGCCCAGGTCTTGGCTGGCTACATTGTTGCCATTGACATAGAGGCGCAGATAGCGGCCGTCGAAGGTGCCGGCAAGATGATACCAGGTGTTGTTGGCCAGGTTCGACACCGCGTAGGAGGGGCCTACATAACCCGGGCCGTTACTGGCGCGGATGAAGAAATTCAGGTTGCCATCCGTAGTGAGGGTCAGGCCATAGCCGCCCGATTCGAAACAGGAGATGATCTGCCCCTGAGCAGCCACGGCCCAATTGGCGCTCTTCACCCAGGCTTCGAGCGTAAGCGCTGTCGCCGGTTTCAATCCGCTATTGGTGCCCAGGTCTACATAGTCATTGGTACCGTCGAAGCTCAGCGCGTTGGCGCCTGCTGCAAGGGGACTGGTGATCCAGGTGCCGCCGGTGATCGTGCCATTACCCGGCTGGTAAGTACTGGCGTTGGTCAATGTGGATCCGGCGCCATCATCAAGGCGATAGAAGCCCACCAGTCCGCTGCTATTGGCGGCAGGAGCAGCCCACATGGAGCGGCGCAGCTGGGAGGCGGAGCGGGCATAGTTCCAGATGCGTACCTCATCGATGGCGCCCTGCCAGTACGAAGCGCTGCCGAAGTGCGAACCGATGTACATGGTCTCCGCCACGTAAGCCGGTACGCCGGAAGCGGAGGAAACGAGGCTGCCGTTGCGGTAGAGTTTCATCGTGGCGGTTGCGGCATCGAAGGTGAGGGCCACGTGTATCCAGCTGTTGAGCGGCAGGGCGCGCGTATCGGCCACGTATGCATAATTGCCGGCCTGCCCGCCCTTGAGCACACCGTCTTCCACCCAAAAGGGAGTATTCTGAGAAGAGAGGATGTTGCGTGGACCAACGGCGGAAGTAAGGTAAACCCAGGCTTCCTTGGTATAGGAAGCTCCATTCGGCAGGGGTGTGCCAACAGTGGCATAGTTCGAAGTTCCGTTGAGGTTGATCGCGTAGTTCGTTTGGGCACGGGCCATCAGCGCTGCGCAGCTGAGCAGCAAAAAGAAGATTTGTTTCATAGGATGAATTCTGCGCGCAAGTATACGAGCGGCCTTGATCGCTGTCAACGGATCGAACGACTGTGCTGGAATTCTATGGGTATTGTCCCTTGCCGGCTAAGGGTAAACGAAGGATTTTTTAAAACAGCCCGAACAGTTTTTCTTTCTCCATGCCCACATACACGCCGTCTTCCCGCACCTCTACCGGCCAGTGTTTGAGGTAATAGCCTTCGCCGCTCACATTGCGGCCGTTCTTCATACAGAATTTGTAGCGATGGAGCGGGCAGACCACATTGCCCAGGGCATCGATGAAGCCGTCGGCGAACCGTCCGCTGGCATGCGGACACTTGGGGGCAAAGGCGAAGAGCTCCTCCTTGTACTTCCCCACACAGACCTTCTTCTCCCCGGCCATCGCCTCGGCGAGGTGGTTGGCGCCGAAGTCGAGTTCTTCTATGGAGGCGGCGATTTTGATCCAGTTCATGGCTAAGAGGGGCTAAGAGGTAAAGGAGGAGAAAGAGGGGTGGTTTATTGTTTGAATTTTTTTTACTCGCGGAGGCTTGTTTTATGGGAAGAGGTAAAAGAAGGGTTGTCAACATTTGAATTTTTCACTGCAATGCATTTTTATGGATAGCAGCCGAAAGAAATCAGTGACTTTTCCTAGGCTGGTAGATTGAATCAAGTGTATGTTCGAAATAAATAAAGCATCCTCGAATTTAAAGCACCTCTTTTTCCTCTTTCCCACTCTTAGCCCCTCTTAGCGCTAATACAGGAACTCCGTCTTATACGGATACCGCACCCGGTAGAGCTCGCGCACTTTCTCCAGCACCGTAGCCCGGAGGCCGTCGATGTTGGTGCGCTCGAGGGCGGAGATGAAGATGGCATTACCGCCGGTCTCGTTCTGCCAGCGGTTGCGGAGGTCTTCGAGGATCTGCTCCTTGGTGCTGTCGTCGAGCCATTCGTCGAAGGTGTTCTTGATATAGGCGTCCATCTTGTTGAAGACGGTGAGCACCGGCTTGTCGTGCGCGCCCAGCTCCTGCAGGGTCTTGTTCACCACGCCCAGCTGGTCTTCGTAGTTGGGATGCGAGATATCGACGATGTGCAGGAGGATATCGGCCTCGCGTACCTCATCGAGCGTGCTCTTGAAGCTCTCCACGAGGTGGTGGGGGAGCTTGCGGATGAAGCCCACCGTATCGCTCAGCAGGAAGGGTGTGGTCTCATACACCACTTTACGGGTGGTGGTGTCGAGGGTAGCGAAGAGCTTGTTCTCGGCCAGCACATCGCTCTTGGTGAGGAGGTTCATCAGGGTGGACTTGCCCACGTTGGTATAGCCCACCAGCGATACGCGGATGAACTCACCGCGGTCCTTCCGCTGTGTCTGCGACTGCTTGTCGATCTCGGCCAGGCGCTTGCGGAGGAGGGAGATCTTGTCGCGCACGATGCGTCGGTCGGTTTCGATCTCCGTTTCACCCGGGCCTCGGGTACCGATACCGCCACCGAGGCGTTCGAGGTGTTTCCACATACCGCGGAGGCGGGGGAGGATATACTGGTATTGGGCCAGCTCTACCTGGGCCTTGGCTTGGGCGGTCTTGGCGCGGTGGGCGAAGATGTCGAGGATAAGGTCCGAGCGGTCGATGCACTTCACATTCACCACCTTCTCGATATTGTTGATCTGGGCGCCGGAGAGCTCGTCATCGAAGATGAGGACGGTGATCTCGCGGTCGCGGATATAATTGGCGATCTCTTCCAGCTTGCCCTTGCCCACGAAGGTCTTGGAGTCGGGGTGGGCCAGCTTCTGGATGAACTTCTTCACGGTTACGGCGCCGGCCGTTTCGGCGAGGAAGGCCAGTTCGTCGAGGTATTCCTGCACCTGCTGCTCGGTCTGTTCCTTCTGGACCACACCTACCAGCACGGCGCGTTCTTCCTGGTTGATCTTTTTACTGTTGTCAATCATAAAGGGTCAAAGTTACGTTCGCTTCGCTCACTATTTTTCGCGCAGAGGCGCAGAGGACGCAGGGATTCTATCAAACTCCGCGCCTCTGCGCCTCTGCGCGCAATAAAAAGAGCAGCCATGGGCTGCTCTTTTTTGATTTATAAGTTTCGTTGACCTAGAGGCCGCTGATGGCCAGTCCGATCGTAAGCGGGCGCACATCGGGTCCCACGCCTTCGCGGAACACCGGGGTGATCGCGTAGGTAGTGAAGAGCGAGAAGTGGCCGATGCCTACCCGTGCCATCACGGAGAGGCGGTTCTTATTGAGGAAGCGGTTGCTCTTTTCTTTCTGGGTGTAGTCGCCAATCTCATTGCCGGCAGCATTCTCGAGGTTCTTGCCTTTCACCTTGGAGCTCAGCAGGGTGCCTACGCGGGCGCCGAGAGCGAGTTTCACGCCGCCATTGGGGTTGGAGGCATTGAAGCGGTAACGCAGTTCCACCGGCAGCTCGAGGTAAGCGGTCGCCAGCTTGTATTTCTTGAAATGGTTGGTATCCGACACGTCGTCGAAGCGGAGGGTCGGGGTATTGTCTTTGAGTCCGATGTAGGTCTTTTCGAAAAAGATGTTATCGGTGGAGATGCCGGGGCCGAGGCCTACGCTCCAGTGGGGGTTGGTCTTGAAGGGGAAGTCCATCATCAGGTAGATGTTGAGGCTGCGGGGGAAGCCGCTGGTGTTGATGGAGTCGGGCTTGTTGGTCCAGGAGGTGCGGCCGAGCTGGATCATGAAGTGGTCGCCGCCGCCGTCGGTCTTGCCGGTGCGGGTCGCCGGGCGGTCGGGGGTCTTGGTGCTATCGGTCTGCGCAAATGCGGAGCTTACAAGGCATACGGCCAGGA
>CBHWDR010000340.1:0-4477 GCA_966112575.1 uncultured Chitinophagales bacterium | reverse complement strand
AAACTGCCGTACGGGTTAAACTGTACCGCGGGTTCGAATCCCGCCCTCACCGCAAACAGGAAGCGCAACAGCTTGGAAACGAGTTAGTTGCGCTTCTCTTTTTTGGGTGGGGAGCAATTTAGGGAGCGAATTCCAAAGGCTGAAAAATGGCCAGTATAGGCTACCTTTATAGCTGCGCCTAGCGCGCGCTTTTAACTAATCGGGCGAAGTTTTCACTTTGCCCTTTTTTATTGAAAGCATACGCCATGAATGATCAAAAACTGATGAAGGAATTGCAGGCGATCGAATCAGACCTGGCAGCCCTGCAGCTGCGCGTTGGCGCCCTGATCAAGAAGATCGGGAAAGGAGTTGCACCAAAGCCAAAGCCGGACTATGTTGAGAAGGCTGTCCGAGATTACCAGACCAGGGTAACGAAACGCAAAATCTAAAATGGAAGCCATTCCAATCACATTCGACTATGACGGGCAAACGCACCGTGGGGAGTTTTCCCGCGTCATGGGCGCCGGGTTCAATCATTGGCACTTGACCATCAACGGCTACCACGTTGGACAGCTGTTTTATACGGAGGCATTCGGCTGGCGGTTCGGAGCGGGCAAGGGCAACCGGATGGAGGAATTAGCGGAATTCTTTGCAACCTACATTCAGGAATATATGGGCGCGCACCCGCTGGAATAAATTGCACGCCTTTCTGCTGGGCCTATTTACCAGCATGAATAACATTATTGAAATTCTTCAATTCGCCTCAAACCTGGCTACCGTGCTTTCGTTTATCATCTACCTGTGGGCTAAAAAGAAAAAGCCCCGCGGTCCCGGAGGCTAGGCAGAGCTAATTCATAAGGTTTATTAGTTGTTACTGAATCCCGGCAAATCATATGCCAGCGGAAGTTCTCGGCCGGTCAGGGCATGGAAGTAGTTCTGCAGCTGGTGCACGTACTTGATATGCCCCGGCAGGGTGTAGCCCGGTAGCGCCCTGTTAATCACTTCAATATGCTCTTCGGTAATATCGATCGGTTCTGCCGGTACCGGTTCGCCCATGTCCTGAGCCAGGTGCAGGTCGGCGCCCATGATCATTGCGACCACTCCCCCTACCTGGACCACGTTTCCAATTCTGAGTTCCGAAGGTTCGATCATTCTAAACCACTTTATATGTCGAAAATGCGATGCAATTCCTCGACGTTAATATGCTCCCTTACTAACACCCATGTCTTTCGTGCATGTGAATACCCTTCAAAGAGATATTTAGAAAATTGTTCGCTTTCGGGTTCCTTTTGGAACTTCTCCTGCATTTCTACTCTCCGATCTCGCCCCTTGCAAAACTGTTCGAAGTCGTCTAAACCGTAAGTTACATAATCCAAAATCGATAGAATTGATAGACACATTCCTAAAGTCTCCCAACGAGAAGAAGCTTCTTGATCATTTAAGACGGATAGGAATTGGACTCGATGTCCATGCTTATAATTAGGAACATGGTTAGGAATCATATTAATTGCCTGCTGGGAAATATAGCCCTGCGCTTCAGGAGTCAGATTTAGAAACCATGCTTTTATTGCATCAAACATCGAATACTCATTTTAAGGTAATAGCTCCATTCCTCTTTTCAAACTTTGCTATATAATCAGCAAGGGCCTCATTTACGAGATCCGTCCGGGTCACCTTCTCGTTTGTATCGAAAGACTTCTTTCGAGCGATGAAATCCAGCTTCTTAACGGTCGATGTTTGTGCAAATAAGGTAATTCGCGCATTTCCATCGGTTTTAACTGCTTTTGCCATGTCACAAACCTACAACATATAGGTAATACCTGTATTACGGTTACTACGCTATTTTTCGGCTAACGAAGGCCTCAATGTTATCCAGTTGCCGATCTTCGTAATCATGGCCGTACTGCTCGAGGCTGAACCGCTGAATTTCGTCGGCAGCCTCCGCGTTCAGATCTTCCATGAACGCTTCAAGATTTGCGAGCATCTTCCAGACTTCTTCGGGCTTGATTCCAACCGAACTCGAAAAATCGCTAAGCCTTTCCGGGTTGAACAGGTAGGCCATGATCCCTTTGATCAGCTGTCTAAATTGGTAAGGGGAATCGGAATTGAGGTATCGATGATTCAACAATAGGAGGTTTTCTACTGCATTCATCGTTTCGTGATACTGGCGAGTGGCGGGGCTACGCTCGTCAATCAGGTTAACGATCGCATTTGCTCTTTCTGCTTTTGCCTTCAGGGTTGTTTTTTCCATGGTAGTACGCTTTTAACTTGCATCAAATGTAATACGTGTAATACAATACTACCAAATTTAATTTTATGAGAAATAGAAAAGGGGCCTAGAAAGGCCCCCTGTAAACCGCCATGTTGAAGAATCTTTACATCCACTGACCCTCTTTGTTGGCCCTGGCGTACCACAATCGAAGCTCAGTCCCTGAAATGCTATGCATCGGCAAATAAGCGGGAAAGGATCCACCGTTCGGGTTGATGAAATCTTTCAGTTTGTCAAGCGGGGCGATCACTTCCGGGTTGGAAGCAGACGTGCCTCTGCCCTCACCAACAAGGCCCAGCGTAGGACCGAACACCATACCGCCGTGCGCGAAGGCTTTCGGCTTGATCGAGTTTTTGATAATGCCTCCGAGCGCTACGAGTCCGACACCCGCAGCCAGCAGGCCGGCAGGGCTTAGCGAGCTGATAGAGGCCTTCAATGCTGCGATCATCGGAGAAAGCTTGATGAGGTTCACACCCAGCTGCTGAATAACATCACCGATCGACGCGAACATGTTTTTGAATACGGCGCCCACATCACCGCCGGTAGCGGCCGCTGCAATCCCCTCGCCGATCGAAGTGAATACAGTGGCTCCAATTGCCTGCATTGCCTGCGATACGGCAGCCGACACGCTGTCTGCGAATTGTGTAGCCCTGGCTTTTATCCCTTCAGCATTGGCGAACAACTTATCTCCTACCTTTTTGGCCAGGTCGAAAGCAATGACCGAATCCGGATTTAGGCGGATGTCGGGTGCGATGTTGATCCGCGGTTTTATGACAATTCTCGATAGCTTATCGGTGAGTACGGTTTTAACGGCTTCGCTGACCTCATTACGCTTTTCCAGTTGGGCCTTGATAGAAGCAGCCGTTTCTTTCAGATCCGCATTCAGGTCAAAATCATCAAGGACTTTTAACCGCAGCTGCACCAGTGCCGGGAACTTGAATTCTTTCGGCTTCTTGATGGACTTTTCCTTCTTCTTCAATTCATCCTGAATGGCCTTGTCAATCTCGAGCTTTAGGATTGGCTCTTTTAATTCCAGGTCGAATTTCTTTTTGCCAAGCTGCTCCAGGCCATCATTATAGGCCTTAACCGCCTCGTCTGCCTTTTTCTTTGCTTCCCCGCTCAGGGATGAATAATTCAGCTCTGTGAAGATGTTTCGGTCGAATTCCCGCTGATATTCCTCTCGCGCCTCTTTGATCGCGTCCTTGGTCCGGTCAAGCTCCTTCTTCAGGACGTCCGAACGATCACCGCCTGCGATTTCCACCTGCAGCCCACCAATCCGGTTGCTGAAATCCAAAGACCCGAGCATCGCATCCAACCGGTCTTTTGTCTGCTCCGATTGCCGCGCTACTTCTTCCAGAGCGCCGGCCAACTGTTCAGCCGAATCCTTGCCCTCCCCCATCCCCCGCGTCCAAGCCGATAGCCCGAGCTGGGCGAACGAAATAGCAGCGGTAACCACGCCCAGCGCAAGACCCACACCGCCGGCGCCCGATAGGCTGCCGACAAGGGCTTTCAGTGCGCCCCCGGTGGATCCGGTTTCTGCCTTCAGGCGGCCGAACGATTCAACGAGCGGGTTGAGGTTGTTGGCGATGCCGATAAAGCCATAAGGGGCATCCTGAGCAACGCGCGAAAGGTTGGTGAGGGCTTCTGTAGCACGGCCGCCGCCGGCACTAACGTTTCTCAACGATCCGCCTGCCTGATCAGTAGTCCTTGCAAGCTGGGCAGCTGCAGCAGCTATCTGCCGGGAAACGTTCGGGATTTGATTCAGAGAAGTAGCCGCTTCTTTAGCAGCGCGCTCCTGCCCTTTTAGGGCGTTCGATGTTTGCTCTGCGGCTGATTCGACACTCTCGAGCGAATTCGCGGCTGATTTTGCTGACCGCTCGAGGCTACTTGAATCCCCTTTGAATGACACAATCATCCCTTCTTCTACGGGCATAATTCCTCCTTTGTTTTAATGAGCGGAGTGACAGATAAGCAAGAGGGTGAGAATACAGATAACTGTGAGTGAGGGTCTCATAAAGTTACCCTATTTAATTGAGGGTTGCCCCGGCGAAATTCCAGTTGTTACGTATGTCCGGAAGGAATCGAAGCTGCCGATTCCCGAGTTGTGGGCTCGTCGTAATGAACGGCGCATCTGCGCCCAAATACCAGCCGTTTTTTTCATACTCCGGGCACACGTTCAGCCAAGTTTCGCCTACCCGCTCATCGATTCTAGCGCTACGTGATATTACG
>CBHWDR010000339.1:0-4478 GCA_966112575.1 uncultured Chitinophagales bacterium | reverse complement strand
CATTAACTGTCGTTCAGAAAATCTTGCACTTAACGCTTGCTGCAAAAACAAGCAAAGCGCTGAAAAACTACTCCTTTCCTCCTTTCTCTTTTAAACTCTTATCTCACTTGAACGCGAAATACACCGCCCCGAGCAGGAAGGCGAAGGATACGAGGTACTTCAACTGGAAGGGCTCTTTGAGTACGAGTACGGCGAAGACCGAGAAGACCACCAGGGTGATGACCTCCTGGACGATCTTCAGCTCGAAGGCCTTGAAGCCGGCGAGGTAGCCGGTGCGGTTGGCGGGCACCATGAGGCAGTACTCGAAGAGGGCGATGAGCCAGCTGAGGACGATCGCCTTCCAGAGCGGCCAGCCCGTATGCTTCAGGTGATAGTACCAGGCAAAGGTCATGAAGACGTTGGAGCAGGTAAGCAGAACGATCGTGCGGAGCATGGGGTGAGTTTAAGGGTTCAAAAGTTCAAAGGTTCAAAGGTTCGTTCGCGGGTTTGCGAAGTTCGCAGGTTCAGGATCTGATCCCAACTTTTGAACATTTAAACGCTTGAACTTTTGAACAACCAAAGGGCTCACATGACCCTGGCCATCGAAGCCGACTCATAAGCCTGGCGGAGGTTGAAGTCGGTGGTCATGCGGCGGATATTGACCAGGTCGATGATGGTGCCGATACCGCAGAAGCCAAAGGTGAGCAGGTAGAGGATCCCGAGGCCGATATCACCGATCACGAAGCGCTGGATCCCGGCGAAGCCGAAGAAGCCGATGAGGGTGAAGATGAGCATGTGCTGCTGCTCCTTGCGCTTGCCGCGGTACAAGAGGATGAATTGCTTTTGCTGGACCTCCGAGAGATCTTTCGACAGCTCCTTGATGGCCATGAGCTCTTCGGGCTGCAGCTCGGGCAGCATCATCAATAATTGTTGGTGGTCCATATCGTTTGTTTTGGTGGATGGGAAATAAATGGTTTGACGGCAGCATACAGCAAAACGAATACTGCCGGAATGCCAAGGAAATGCTGGTCAAGCGAACGGCCGAAATGCAGGTGCAGCGCCTCGTGCACCGCATGGCCCAGCCCACAGCCCGGACAAAGATCGATACCGAGCCAGTGAAAAAGACAGAAGCTCCTCCCCTCCTCCGGGTTGACCAGGAAGAGCAACACAAGGCCCGTAAACCAGACCCCGGATTCGCGGTAGCGGTTCAATAGCTGCAGCACCCTGCAATACTAATCAATCAAACTTATTTCTTATCCAAAAAAAGGCCGCATCGCTGCGGCCTCCTGTTTCTTTATGATGTTGTCTCACTTATCACCTTTCACGTCTCACGCCGAAGTCGCCAGGTTCCGGAAGTCCACCGGCACGAGCTTCGACACACCCGGCTCCTGCATGGTCACGCCATAGATGACGTCCACGGTGCTCATGGTGGTTTTATTGTGCGTCACGATGATGAACTGGGAGTTGGTCGAGAATTCGCGGATCATCTTGGTGAACTTGCCTACGTTGGCATCATCGAGCGGCGCGTCCACCTCATCGAGGATACAGAACGGAGCCGGCTTGATGAGATAGATGGCGAATAGCAGGGCCGTAGCCGTGAGCGTACGCTCACCACCCGAGAGCTGCCCGATCGAGCTCGGACGCTTGCCCTTGGGCTTGGCCATGATATCGATGCCGGTTTCGGCCAGGTTGTCGGGATTCTCCAGGATCAGGTCGCACTGGTCGTCTTCGGTGAAGAGGGCCTTGAACACGCGGTGGAAGTTCTCGCGCACCTGGTTGAAGGTCTCGAGGAACTTCTGGTTGGCGGTGGTTTCCACCTCAGCAATGGTCTGCAGCAGGCTTTGCTTCGCATTCACCAGGTCTTCCTTCTGTTCCACGATGAACTCGTAGCGCTTCTTCATTTCCTCGAAAGCTTCGATCGCCGTGGGGTTGACTTCACCCAGGTTCTCGAGGCGCTTCTTCATCCGGTCGCATTTCTCCTGCAGTTCCTCTACCGGCGTATCGCCCGTGCGGGGCTCATCGAGGATATCTTCGAGCACGATCTTGAATTCTACGTTCAGGCGTTCTTTCATACCGGCCAGCTGCAGCTTCACATCCGTGAGCTTGTCCTTGATGGCGGCCAGCAGTTGCTCCACCTGCTCCTTGTCCTTCGCGCGGTGACGCAGCTCGCTCTCCTTCTGGTTGAGCTGGTTGCGGATCGCGTAATAGGCCTGGTCGGCTTCGGTGAGCTGCCCTTCCTCTTCGGCACGGCGGCGGACCAGCTCATCCAGCCCGTCGATGATACCGGCGAGGTTGTCTTCCTGCTCGGTGATCTGCTCGGTGGTCTCCTTCAACTGCACCGTATTCGTCTCCACCTGGTTGCGCAGTTCCTGGAGCTGATTGCTCTTGAACTGGAGCTCCTGCTTCAGTGCATTGATCTTGCTCTGCTCGCGGGTCACCTGCAGGTTGAGGTTATTGTATTGCGTATTGATCTCGTTGTACTGGATCTCGATATCGCTGTACGAGCTTTCGGCTTCCTGGAGCTGGGTCTGGAAAGACTGCAGGCTTTCATTCAGCTCGGCAAGCTGGTTGCGGGTATGCTCGATCGAAGCATGCGTCTGGTCGAGCTGGCCCTGCAGGTCTTCGATGCGCACCTGGGCCTGGCCCTGCGAATGGTTCAGGTTCTCAAGCTTGTTCTGCAGGCCATACAGCTGGTTGTTCAGCTGCTGGATCTCCTGCTCCGTCTGGCGGATCACGTTCTCTTTGAGGTCGGCATTGAAGGCGATCACTTCATTGTGACGGGCCTGGATCTGGGCCGAGAGGTCATCCACGATGGCCTTCTGCGCGCTGATCTGCTCCTGCAGCTTCTCGAGGTTCTTCGCACGGCCGATCTTGCGGCCTTCGAAAGCGCCTACCGAACCACCGGTGAGGGTATAGCTGCCTTTCACATATTTACCGCTCTTCTCGAGGATCACGAATCCGTTGCTGTTCTCCAGCGCCGACTCGTCGTTGGCGATAAAGACATTGCCCAGCAGGTGCTCGGCCAGCTTGCGGTACTCGCCGTTCACCTCGATCACATCCATGGCGGGCGTGGAGCCGATGGGTTGATGGCTGGGCCTCGAGGAGGCCGAGGTATTCACCTGGTCGAGCAGGAAGAAGTTGGCCTTTCCTTTCTTGTTGTTATCGAGCAGCTGAACGGCCTGGAGACCTTCCGCCAGGTTGTTCACCACATAGTAGTTGAGGAAGGGCTCGAGCACGTTTTCCACGGCTGCGCGGTATTCTTCCTTTACATAGATGATATCCGAAAGAATGGGCGCGGCATGGTTCCATCCCTTGTTGTTGTGCAGGAACTTCACACTTTCCGGGTAGCCTTCCATCGAATCGACGAGGCTCTTCAGCAGGTCGTACTCGTTCTTCTTCGCATCGTGCTTCCGGCTTTCTTCGGCCAGCTTCTGGCGCAGCCCTTCGAGCACGCTCTGGGTCTGGAAGATCTGTTCCTTGGTATTGTTGTGATGCTGACGCAGCTGTTCCAGGTCGGTCTGGCGCGTCTGCAGCTGTTCGGCTTTCTGTTCTTTTTCAATCTCGAGCTGGTGGATCTGCTCCTGGCGGGTGGCGCGTTCCTCTTCGAGGTGGAAGATGGTGCGCTGCACGTTCTGGATCGAGGTATCGGCAACGGCTACTTTCTTCTCCGCGTCGAACTGGGAGCGCTGTACCTGCTGGTAGGAAGTGCGCAGGTTGTTCACGGCACTGCGGCGCTCATCAAGCACGGCGCGCTGCTCATCCACCTGACCGCGCAGCTCTTCCAGCTGGCCGGCGAGTTCCACGAGGATGTTTTCCTGTTCGGTGATCTGCAGGCGGGTAAATTCGATGCTTTCCTCGATGCCCTTGATCTGTCCTTCGGCGCGGCCCAGGAAACCGCTGAGGTTCTGTTCGCGTTCACGGAGGTATTCGAGGCGCTGGGTGGCAAGGTTCTTCTCGTTCTCGCGGGTGCGCACCTGCTGCACGAGCTCATTGAAGCCCTGTTGGAGGGCATGCAGCTCCTGCTCGCGCTCGATCAGGGCCTTGCGCTCCCCTTCGAGTGCAGCTTCCTCATCGGCCAGTCCGGCTTCCAGCTGGTGCCGGCGTTCGCTTTCTTTTTCATGCTGCTCCGTGAGGTCGCGGAAGGTGAGGTTGAAGCCTTCGCGCGGGGCCTTGGCCCGCTCGATCGACACTTCGCGGTAGTCCTTCTTGATCTCGTAGTATTTCTGGGCCTTCTTGGCCTGGTTCTCGAGACTTTTCAGCTGGTTGTTGATCTCGAAGAGGAGATCCTCGATCCGGTTGAGGTCGAGCTCGGTGGCATCCAGTTTCTGTTTGGCTTCCTTCTTCCGCGTTTTGTAGATAGAGATGCCGGCAGCCTGCTCCAGCATGCGGCGGCGGGAGTTGTCCTTGTCCTTGATCAGGTCGTCCACCATGCCCAACTCGATGATGGCATAGGAGTCGGTAGACACACCCGTATCCATAAAGAGGTTCTGGATGTCTTT
>CBHWDR010000338.1:0-4491 GCA_966112575.1 uncultured Chitinophagales bacterium | reverse complement strand
CTATTTAGTACTCTTATGAACGATGAGTAGTATAAACGACTTCTCTTTAAACTCCTTTTTCTCTTAGCTTCTCTTAGCACACTTCTATGCGGTATTGGTCCGGAATTTCAACTTCCTGGGGAAGAGCAGCTCCACGGTAAAGATGAGCAGCATGGAAATACCCGTGGTGGCGGCGATCTTGATCAGGAAGTCGAGGATGCTGAAGTTCAGCCATTCGAGGAAAATGAGGTAGATATGATGCAGGAGCGTCAGCACCAGCACATAAACGGAATAAGGCGCCCAGCCCATGCCCCGCGGCGACGGCTCCCGGTAGTTGAATTCCGTGGTGTCCTTTGGCGTGAGCAGGTTGATCACGAAGGGACGCGCATAGGCGATCAGGAGGCAGGCAGCGGTATGCAGGCCGGGATGGTTGGTGAAATAATCCAGCGTAAGGCCCGTGACGAAGCCGATGAGCAGGAGCCCGATCCGGCTGATCGAGAAGGGCAGCCAGAGAATAAAGAGATAGTAGAGGATAGGCACCACGAAGCGATGGAGGTGCGGAATGCGGTTGAGCACAAAGACCTGCACGAGGATGAAGATCGCCAGGCGGAAGACGTTCTTGACCAGATCACTCACCGTTGACCCTCCTTTTTGTTTTCCATCAGCCTTTCGGTTTCTCGTTGCAGTTGCAGCTGCTCGGCCACCTGCAGGTTCTCCACCACGAAGACCTGCTGGATATTGCTGAAATTGACCAGCACCCGCACTTTGATGAGATAGAAGCCCGAGGCCGGGTCGGTGCCCAGCGCGGCCACGGTGCCGATCACCCGTCCGGGCGGGAAGTTGTTCGAATAACGGGAGGTCACCACGGTGTCGCCGATCTTTACGTCGATCTCCTTGGCGATGCCGTTCATGGTCACGAACCGCGGATCCTTGCCGTCCCAGCGGATGGTGCCGTCGTCGCCGGTTTTCTTCAGGGCGGCGCGCACGGCGCTCTGCACGTGCAGGAGGCTCATCACCTGGGAAAAATTCGGACTCACATTTACGATCTGCCCCACCACGGTGCCGTCGGAAGAAAGCACCGACATGTTATCCCGGATGCCATAGTTGGAGCCACGGTTGATCTGTAGGTAGTTCTTATCGGAGTTGACGGTATTGTACACCACCTTGGCATCCCGCCAGAGCCAGCGCCGTACGCGTCCGAGCGTATCGTTGGGAATGGAGTCGACCACCAGCTGCTGGCCCGTGTCGGCCCGCACGAAGTTCTCTTTCAGCAGGTTGAGCAGGGAGTCGTTCATGCGGTGCACCCGCTTGTTCTCCTCTCCCTGGTGGAAATAATCATCCAGCTTGTCGACCTGCGTATTGACGCTCCCGGTGACCTCATTGGCCACGCCCATGAATACGGCATGATGGGTCTTGTTGTACCGGAAGAACATCCAGAGCGCGAAGAACTGCAGCGCCATGAATGCGATGAACGTGATATAGCGACGGATGAAAAGAAAGATGTTACGCATGGCCGCACCCCGACGGGGTTATCTCATCACAAAAGGATACCGATCATAATTCTTGAGGGCGAGGCCGGTGCCGCGAACGACGCTCTTCAGCGGATCGTCGGCTACGTGAACGGGAAGCTTGATCTTCTGGCTCAGGCGCTTGTCGAGTCCTTTGAGGAGGGCGCCGCCACCGGTGAGGTAAAGGCCGCGGCGGTAGATATCGGCAGCAAGTTCCGGAGGGGTCTGCTCGAGCGCCTTTAGGATGGCTTCTTCCATTTTGAAGATGCTCTTGTCGAGGGCTTCGGCGATCTCCTGATAGGAAACCATGATCTGCTTGGGGATACCGGTCACCAGGTCTCGGCCATTTACGGGCAGGTCATCCGGCGGGTTGTCGATGTCTTTCATCGCTGCGCCGATCTGGATCTTGATCTGCTCCGCCGTACGCTCACCGATCAGCAGGGAGTGGTAGCGACGAAGAGCTTCCATGATGTCGGCCGTGAATTCGTCGCCCGCGATGCGGATCGACTGGTCGCAGACGATACCCGCAAGTGCGATCACGGTGATGCCGGTGGTGCCACCGCCGATATCGATGATCATATTACCCACAGGCTCTTCCACGTCGATACCGATACCGAGCGCGGCAGCCATGGGTTCATGGATGAGGTAAACCTCCTTGGCACCGGCCTGTTCGGCCGAATCCCGCACAGCACGCTTCTCCACCTCGGTGATCGAGGAAGGGATGCAGATCATCATGCGCCAGCTCGGAGGGAAAAGAGGCTTTTTGGGATAGACCATCTTGATCATCTCGCGAAGCATGAGCTCGGCGGCATTGAAGTCGGCGATCACGCCATCCTTGAGCGGACGAACGGTCTTGATGCTTTCATGCGTTTTCTCGTGCATCATCAGGGCGCGCTTGCCTACGGCGAGCACTTCCTTGGGATTATTGCGATTGAGAGCGACGATCGAGGGTTCGTTAACAACGACTTCGTCGTTGTGGATTATCAAGGTATTGGCGGTTCCGAGGTCAATGGCTATCTCCTGCGTAAACCAGTTAAATAGACCCATGCTGCTGTATTGGATTTAAGGTTTTGAAGGTTATGCGCAAAATTGGAGGAAATAAATGGAAATGGCAAAGCAAATACCGGCCGGACCCCTTATTTATTCGGTATCCCGCGCCGACTGCATTTTAACCGCGAACTTAGAAGCTTGAACCTTGCCGCGTGAACTACCTGAATCGCACCGTAATTGTCCTATCGCTGGTCAGTCTTTTTGCTGACATCGCTTCGGAGATGCTCTACCCGGTGATCCCCGTTTACCTGAAAGAGATCGGCTTCTCGATCCTGCTCATGGGCATCCTGGAAGGTGTGGCCAATTTCACCGCGGGTCTCACCAAGGGCTATTTCGGCAAAATGAGCGATGAGCGCGGGCTCCGGCTGCCCTTCGTGCGCCTGGGTTACCTGCTGAGTGCGCTTTCCAAGCCCATGATGGCGGTTAGCATCATCCCGCTCTGGGTCTTCTTCACCCGCACCGTCGACCGCCTGGGCAAGGGCCTGCGCACCGCCTCCCGTGATGCGCTGCTCTCACAGAATGCCACGCCGCAGACCAAGGCGCGCGTCTTTGGCTTCCACCGTTCCATGGACACGCTGGGCGCTGCCATCGGACCGGCGCTCGCCTTTGCACTCATCTATTTCTTTCCCGGCAATTACACCCTCATTTTCCTGCTGGCCTTCATCCCCGGCCTCGTATCCGTACTCCTGCTCTACCGGGTGAAGGAAGAGCGCCGGCCGGTTTCCACCATGGGCCGCGGCCACTTCTTCTCTTTTTTCAACTACTGGAAGATCGCGCGGCCAGCCTATCGGCGCGTGGTCATCGGGCTCCTGTTCTTTGCTCTTTTCAACAGCGCCGATGTTTTCCTGCTCTGGCGCACGCGCGAGGTAACAGGCAGCGATTCGGCCACTATCGGGGCCTATATTCTCTACAACCTGGTCTTCGCCCTGGCTTCCTGGCCCCTTGGCTCCCTGGCCGACCGGATCGGCATCCGCACGGTCTTCATCAGCGGCATCATGGTATTCGCAGGCGTCTACCTCCTCTTCGGCCTTACCCGCTCCGAATGGGTGATCTACGCGGCCTTCAGCCTCTACGGCATCTATGCCGCCGCTACGGAAGGCATTGCCAAGGCCTGGATCTCCAACCTCGCCGGCGGCAGCAATACGGCCACGGCCATCGGCTTCTTCACTTCCTGCGAGAGCATCTGCGCCCTCCTGGCTTCTTTTATCGCCGGGGCCGTATGGACCGCCTGGGGCGGTATGCCCACTTTTGTACTCACGGCCGTGGTTGCAGTGCTCACGGCTGTTTACTTTCTCTTCTTCGTGAAAAACAACGGCAGAGAAGAGGAAAAGAACGCCGTCACCGCGGTCGGATGAACCGGGTAGAGCAGGTCCTTCCCGTTAGCTTGGCGCATGCTCCCTCCCATACCGGTTTGGCAACGCGCACCCATCCTCCGGCCCCTGCTCGCCATGGCCTGCGGCATCCTTCTGCAGCGCTATGCCCAAGCAGACGCACAGCTCATCTCCATCAGCCTTGCCGTTGCGCTTCTTTCCCTTGTGGCGGTTCGTTTGCAGGAAGTCAGGCAACGCTACCGGCTGATTTTACCTAACGGCATCCTGGCCCACCTCGTGTTTTTTGCCTTGGGCATGCAGCTGCTGAGCGACCGGAGCCAAGCGCTTTCCGCGCCGCTGCTGCAGGCGCCGGCCAGTCAGTCCGTTGTTGTGCTTACCGAATACCCGGTTGAAAAAGCCGGCTCCTTTCGCATCATCGGTGAACAGCGCGCGGCGAT
Source organism: uncultured Chitinophagales bacterium (assembly GCA_966112575.1). Taxonomy (GTDB): domain Bacteria; phylum Bacteroidota; class Bacteroidia; order Chitinophagales; family Chitinophagaceae; genus Flavisolibacter. The sequence goes on along the minus strand of CBHWDR010000338.1, from coordinate 186 downwards.
CAGGGGGAAGGAACAAGCGGAAGCGGCGGGCAGGTGCCTGCTTTATTTCGCCAAAGACAGCAGCGTGGCCCGCCTCGAACCCGGCCAGCACCTCCTGCTGCTCAGACCCCTGCAGCTCCTGCACCGGACCAATAACCCGGGCGCCTTCGAATACCGTGACTACTGCTTCCTGCAGGGGATCACGCA
>CBHWDR010000337.1:0-4494 GCA_966112575.1 uncultured Chitinophagales bacterium | reverse complement strand
GGTTGATCGTACAGCCGCCGAAACCTCCACCCATCATGCGCGCGCCAATGACGCCGGGATGCGAACGAACGGATTCAACCAGGAAATCGAGCTCGCGGCAGCTGACCTCATAATCTTCGCTCAGGCCGCGGTGGGAGGCATACATCTTCGCTCCAAGCGCGTCGATGCGGCCGGCGCGCAGGTCTTCGCAGCCACCGAGGAGCCGCTCATTTTCCTCCACTACGTAGCGGCAGCGCCGGTAGATGAGCGCATCCCTGGGCTGCACATAGCGGTCGAGCTGTTCGCGGCTTACATCGCGCAGGCTCCGCACCTCGGGATGGTGGGCCTTCACCAGGGCCACCCCTTCCTCGCATTGGGCACGGCGTGTATTGTACTCGGTATCGCCCAGGGCATGTTTGACATTGGTATTGAGCAGGAGGATGCGGATGCCGTCCAGCTTCATCGGTACATATTCATATTCGATCGAACGGCAGTCGAGCCGGATCACATGGTCCTTCTTCCCGAAGATGGAAGCGAACTGGTCCATAATGCCGCAGAGTACCCCGGCAAATTCATGCTCGGCCTTCTGGGCGATGAAAGCCTGGTCCTCGAGGCTGATCTCGAGCCCGAAAAGGGTAACGAGTGCACGAACGGTGGCACATTCCACGGCGGCAGAAGAAGAAAGCCCGGAGCCGATGGGCACATCACCCAGGATGGCCAGGTTGAAGCCCCCGATGGTGTAGCCCCGCTTCTGCAGCTGGGCGGCGACGCCGATAATATAGTTGGGCCAGCCTTCCGGTACCGGCTTCAGGTCCCCGATCCCGATCTCGAAATGCTTGTCGAATTCTACCGAGTAAAGGGCGATGCGGTCGTCGTTGCGCCTGGATGCCGCGACATAGATCGCCTTATCGATGGCGGCAGGCAGCACGAAGCCTTCGTTGTAGTCGGTATGCTCACCGATAATATTTACCCGTCCCGGAGAACGCACAAGGATGGGCTCGCCTTCGAAATGCCGATGAAACTGGGCTTTTACGGTGTCGGAAATGCTGCCTTCGATCATCATAATCTTCCTTTCTTTTGGTGTGGAACGCGCTTGCGGATTACTGCCTGAACAGGCTGTAAAAATAATGCCTTCTTTCTTCGACCGGCACTTTACCGAATTCACCGATAAATAACAGAATTAGCCGATTTAAACATTGCGCCGGCTGGCTTTTGTTCTTATTTTGGCTCTACAATTCCGATCGAAAAAACCTATCCTCTAATAACCTATACGAATATGCTGACCACCAAAAATTCCGTGCCCTTTACCGAGCATGACCCCGAACTCGCTTATCGCTGGCCCCAGGCCAAAGCCCAGGAGTGGCTTGACAAAAATGGCTGGGTAGTTGGATGCAACTTCCTTCCCAGCAATGCCATTAACCAATTGGAGATGTGGCAGGAAGAAACCTTCTCGCCCGAACTGATCGACAAAGAGCTGGGCATGGCTGCCGGGCTCGGTTTCAACACCGTGCGTGTTTTCCTTCACCAGCTCCTCTGGGAGCAAAATCCCCAAGGCTACCTCGACCGTATCGACCTTTTCCTTGGACTTGCTTCCCGGCATGGCATCCGTTCCATGCTGGTCCTGTTCGACTCGGTTTGGGATCCGTTCCCGAAACTGGGCAAGCAGCCTGAGCCGAAGCTGAACGTGCACAATTCGGGCTGGGTACAATGCCCCGGATACGACCTGCTGAACGACCCCAGCCGTTACGATGAACTCCATCAGTATGTACATGGGATCGTTTCCCACTTCGCCCAGGATGAGCGCGTGCTGATCTGGGACCTGTTCAACGAGCCCGACAATATGAACATCACCTCTTATAAGGATGATGACTATGCCCATCATAAGGCAGAGCTCTCCATGCTGCTGCTGAAGAAAACGATCAACTGGGTTCGGGTGATCAACCCGATCCAGCCGATCACCATGGCGCCCTGGAAAGAAGACTGGAGCTCCGACGATGTACTCACGGCATTGGACAACTATATGTTCACGCATTCCGATATCATTTCCTTCCATTGCTATGAGGATAAGGAAGATATGGAGAAGCGAATCCTTGCGCTGCAGCGTTTCGGTCGCCCGATGCTGTGTACGGAATACATGGCCCGTCCATTTAAAAATACGTTTGAAGAAATCCTGCCTGTGTTGCGCAAGTACCAGGTGGGTGCATATAACTGGGGATTGGTTGCCGGTAAATCGCAAACACATTGTCCCTGGGACTCCTGGAGCAAGAAATATGAGCAGGAGCCGGAACTATGGTTCCATGACATCTTCCGCGAAAACGGCGAGCCTTATGTGCGCAAGGAAGTTGAATTCCTGAAGGCTTACCTGAAACAAAACAAAGAAGCCTTGCACCGTGTTGCATAAACGAAACATTCACTTCATAAACGATCCCGGCTCAACAGGCCGGGATCTTTTATTTAACAACTCTGCTATAACAACGGCCCTTGCACAATGCGCGGCCAACTGTTGATCATGAGGACGTATTTCTACATGTTAACTGCTACAAGCTCATGCCATTAAGCGCTTTCAATTTAAAAATTAGTGGCATGTAAATAGTAAGTATAACCGCATGATCAAAAACATAGAAGAAGTTTCCTGCACATTTTTGCGCAACATCGATCTAGTTTGTTTTTCACATCTCCGATGGGGATTTGTGTTTCAACGCCCCAATCATTTATTAAGCCGGTTCTCCAAACACCAACGGGTGTTCTTCATTGAAGAGCCGATCTTTCATGACGGCGAAGACAAACTGCACATCGAGAACTACAATGAAAATCTGTATGTCGTAACACCGCACATCCAGCACGGCCTCGGAGAAGAGGAAGTGCGTGACCGTCAGCGTAAGTTCATCGATAACCTGATCACCAATTTGAAGATCGAGCGCTACTTCAGCTGGTATTATACACCAATGGCGCTTCCGTTCACGGATCACCTGACCCCGGAGCTTACGATCTATGATTGCATGGACGAACTTTCTGCATTCAAGTTCGCACCGCCGCAACTCACCATCCTGGAACAGGACCTGTTCAAAAAAGCAGATATCGTGTTCACGGGCGGACAAAGCATTTTCGAATCGAAGAAAAACGCGCATCACAATATTTTCTCTTTCCCTTCTTCGATCGACAAACATCATTTCGGTGCGGCACGCACGATCACGGAAGATCCGGCCGACCAACAGCACATCGGTCATCCGCGTTTCGGTTTCTTTGGTGTGGTGGACGAACGCTTCGACCTGGAACTGATCGACCAGGTAGCGAAGGCACGCCCCGAATGGCAGTTCGTGATCCTTGGCCCCGTTGTCAAGATCGATCCTGAAGCGCTGCCCAATCATGCGAGCATTCATTACCTCGGCGGAAAGAAATACGACGAGCTGCCCTCCTACCTCGCGGGCTGGGATATCGCGACCATTCCTTTCGCGATGAATGAATCGACAAAATTCATCTCTCCCACAAAGACACCCGAATATCTCGCAGCAGGCAAGCCGGTGATCTCCACACCGATCCGCGACGTGGTCAATCCTTATGGACAGAACAAACTGGTACACATTGTCAGCACGGCCGAAGAATTCATCGCCGCTGCCGAAGAGGAGCTGGCGAAGACCGACCGTGCCGCATGGCTGGACAAGGTCGACGACTTCCTGCTCTTCAATTCCTGGGACCGTACCTGGGGCAATATGGTGCGCAACATCGAGAACACTTTTATTCAAAACTCTAAATCCACTGTGAAGGAGCAAGCATATGTTTGATTATCTGATTGTAGGTGCCGGTTTCGCCGGCAGCGTACTGGCCGAGCGCCTCGCCACCCAGGCAGGAAAAAAAGTACTGATCATCGACAAGCGTGATCACATCGCCGGCAATGCTTACGACTATTACAACAACGACGGCATCCTGATCCATAAGTACGGGCCGCATATCTTCCATACGAACTCCAAAGATGTTTTCGAGTACCTGAGCCAGTTCACCGAATGGAGACCTTACGAGCATAAGGTGCTGGGCAGCGTGGATGGACAGCTCGTGCCCATTCCCATCAACCTGAATACGATCAACCAGCTCTATGGACTGAACCTCAACTCTTCGGAAGTGGAGTCGTTGTTTGGTTACCCCGCCGAAAAAATGGCCGGGGGGTAAAAAAACGAAGAAGTGGTTGTGATCAAGGTAGGACGGTAGCGGGATTAAAAATTCTTCCGCGGCTATACCCGCAAGATGTGGGACCTCGATCCCTCGGAGCTGGATGCGAGCGTAACGGCCCGGGTACCAACGCGCACCAACCGCGACGACCGTTATTTCACCGACACCTACCAGGCGATGCCCCTGCACGGCTACACGCAGATGTTCCAGAACATGCTTTCGCACAAGAACATCAAGGTGATGCTGAAAACGGATTACAAGGATATCATTGATATCATCCCTTTCAAGAACCTCATCTTCACGGGCCCGATCGACGAATACTTCGATTACTGCTACGGAAAGCTTCCCTAC
>CBHWDR010000336.1:0-4499 GCA_966112575.1 uncultured Chitinophagales bacterium | reverse complement strand
AGCCGCTGCTCGCGGTAGACCGACAGGTCGCGGGCCGCCACGGCCATATCGATCGTAGGGATCGGCACGGGGAGGTCCATGGCTTCCTGGGAGGTCCACTTGCCCGTGCCTTTCGAGCCGGCCTGGTCGAGGATCTGATCCACCAGGAAGCCTTCACCGTCTTCATCAAGGGTGCGGAAGACGTCAGCGGTTACATCGATCAGGTAAGACTGGAGCTGGCCTTCGTTCCACCCGGTGAAGATCTTCTGCAGGTCTTCGTTGGAGCAGGCGCCGGCGCGATGCAGGAGGTCGTAGACCTCGGCGATCATCTGCATCATCGCGTATTCGATGCCGTTGTGGACCATCTTCACGTAGTGGCCGGCGGCGGTATTGCCCATATAGGCCACGCAGGGCAGGCCCTCGGCCCTGGCGGCGATGGCTTCGAGCACAGGACGCAGGTATTGCCAGGCCTCCCGGTCCCCACCGGGCATCATGCTGGGCCCGAGGCGTGCGCCCAGCTCACCACCCGACACGCCCATGCCGAAGAAATGGATGCCTTTATCCTGGAGGAAGGTGATGCGGCGAAGCGTATCCTTGAAAAAGGAATTACCGCCATCGATGAGGATGTCGTTCTCTTCGAGGTGGGGCAGGACATTGCCGATCACATCGTCTACCGGCTTGCCGGCCGGCACGAGCATCATGATCTTGCGGGGCTTCTTCAGTCCCCGGATCATCTCGGTGAGATCGGTGGTGCCTTTTACCACGCGGCCTTCTGCAGCAGCTTCTTCAAGCTGTCGGGCGCGCTCTTCCTTCAGGTCGAAGCCGATCACGGAGAAGCCATGATCGGCCATGTTGAGCAGGAGGTTGGAGCCCATCACGCCGATGCCGATCATGCCAAAATCGAATTGTGGTTCCATATGGTTGGGGGTGTTACTGTTTGCGGACGGTGTCCACGATCTGGGCCGGGCGCGGAGGTGGTGGCGGTGCCATGCGTGCCGGTTCGGTAGAACCGTGGTGGCAGGTATAGCAGGTCACTTCCAGCCTGGAGTCGAGGGTAACCTTCTTCCCGGTATGATCGAAGTATTTCTCATTAAGCTCATTGGTCATCCGCATCATGTCGCGGGCGATGAGCTTATGCTTGTTCTCATCCGAAGCGAAGTTCATTTTCTTGGCGGCGGTGTCGCGCACATGGCAAAAATTACACTTAACATTCAGCGAGGCGGTGAAATGGTGCATGACCGAATCCATCTGCTTTTCGGTGATATTCTTCGGCAGCACTTTCAGGTTTTTGTAGGGTCCGTCGTTGGTGAACGCCAGCGAAACGGTCACTCCTGCCGTGAGGGCCAGGAGCGCAAGGAAAGATTTCTTCATGGCTTGAAGTTAGGATAAGAGGGCAAAAGAGAAAAGAGAAGTAAAGGAGGGTGCTCCAAGGTATGTTTTAATATGATCGATTTATGCAAACGTGCAGCATGAAATAGGAAAGAAATTGTGTAGCCTGCGCCCCCGACTCTTTCCATTCTTTCCTCTTAGCCCTCATATATTAGCTTTGCAGCACAAACACAAGCATATGTCCAACTTAGTACAGGAATTCAACGATTATAGGGAACGAATGAACGAGGTCATCCTCAGCAAGAATAACCTCGTGATGAAGCGCCTCTGGAACCTGGATACGAATACGTATGAGGAAGGCGCGCTCGACAAAAAGACGAAAGAGCTGCTCGGCCTGGTGGCTTCCATGATGCTTCGTTGCGACGACTGCATCAAATACCATCTCGGCAAGTCGCATGAGCTCGGCGTGAATACGGAAGAGATGTACGAGGTCTTTGCCGTGGCCAATATCGTTGGCGGCACCATCGTGATCCCTCACACCCGCCGTGCCGCGGAGTATTGGGAGGAGTTGATGAAGGGATAAGCAGCGAGCAGATCCCGCAAGCGGGAAGCAGAGAGCAGAAAGGAGACAGGAGATGGGAGACGAGAGAAAACCGATAGAGCAGGAAAAAGGTGAAGCCGGGCTTCACCTTTTTTATTTATCAGATTCGTGTTGATCCGTTTGATCCGTTAAATCCGCGTTCTTTCTCTTTCGCTCACTTGATCTCCCAGACCTCATTGCCGCGTAAGAGCTTGTCGAGGTCGGCGGGCTTGCGTTCCATGGCCTGCTCGATCTGGAGCTGCATCATCGCTTCGTAAGTCGGGCGCTGCGTTTCGTAGAAGACGCCGAAGGGACGGGGCAGATGTGCATCGTGGCGCGGGTCGTCGAACATGCGCACAAGGATCTGGGCCTTGTACAGATCCTTCTCGTTGTGGATCCAGAGATCGTCGGCCGAATAACCTTCGCCAAGGGTCACCACCTGGGGCGTGAAGCCATCGAGGCGAATGCCTTTATCGCGGTTAGCGCCGAAGAGCAGGGGCTGGCCGTTCTCGAGGAAGAGGGCTTCGTCGGCTTTGCTCGACTTCTCCGTGAAGATCTCGAAAGCCCCATCGTTGAAGATGTTGCAGTTCTGGTAGATCTCCAGGAAGGAAGCGCCTTTATGGGCATGGGCCCGGAGCAGCATGCTTTGCAGGTGCTTCGGGTCGCGGTCCATGGAGCGGGCGATAAAGCTGGCGTCGGCGCCCATGGCCAGGGCCAGGGGGTTGAACGGGTGATCGATCGAGCCGAGGGGCGTCGACTTGGTGACTTTATTTTCTTCCGAGGTAGGCGAATACTGTCCCTTCGTCAGACCATAGATCTGGTTGTTGAAGAGCAGCACGTTCACATCGAAGTTGCGGCGGAGCAGGTGGATGGTGTGGTTGCCGCCGATGCTGAGTCCGTCGCCATCGCCGGTCACGATCCAGACGCTGAGCTCGGGACGCGCCGCCTTCAGCCCGCTGGCAACAGCGGTCGCGCGGCCGTGGATCGAGTGCATGCCGTACACGTTCATGTAATAAGGGAAGCGCGAAGAGCATCCGATACCGGAGATGATCGCGATATTTTCCCGAGGGATGCCAAGGGTGGGCATCACTTTCTGCACCTGGGCCAGAATGGAATAGTCGCCGCAGCCGGGACACCAGCGCACTTCCTGGTCGGTGGCGAAATCCTTGGCGGTGAGAACGGGCGTTACCGGTTTATCGAGGGTAGTCGTATCCATAATTTGTGAGCGCAAAGATACCGCAAACGGAAAGAAGGAAGGGTTAAAATCCGCTGATTTCCGTCATTCGAAAACAGGGCTCCGCGCGGGTTTGTGCACAAATAAAGGCTGGATTTGGTTCATTGCTGTCCTGCCTTTCCCGGCTGCTCCGTCCCCGGTTGCGAACCCCGATGCAACGGAATCGGCAAAGCCCTTGTCAACTTCGAAAACAACCATATATGAACCGACTGCTCGCACTGCTGCTCGTTTTTGCCTTCGCCTCCTGCGACAAGGCTGTTGTTGACCCGATCGAACCCTGCGACCTGCAGGCGGCTTATGCGGCCAACGCAGGCAAGGTGACGATCACCTCCGGTGTCTGGGGCACGGTTTCGCAGATGAGCGGCAACTGCATGCCCATCATGGGCCCCGGCAGCACCTGCCGCCACTGTGCCATACAGCGCACCGTCCGGTTCTATGAATACACCACCCGCAACCAGGCTACGGCTGCGCCCAATACGGGCGGATTCTACACGGCTTTCAGCACCCAGCTCGTACGCGAGGTGCCCGCCGATGCCCTGGGCTTCTTCCAGGCCGACCTGCCGCCCGGCACCTATACCATGGCCATCGTAGAGAACGGCATGCTCTATGCCAACGGCATCGATGCAACCAACGGCATCAACCCCGTAACGGTCACAGCCGGCCTCACGCAACGGAACTTCATCAGCACCTATCAGGCGGTTTTTTAATTAGCGAATTCGAGAATGAGGGAATTCGAGAATGGTTGCCGCTTGGGTTTGGGCGTGCGCGAGAAGAAAACCCGGTCATTGCTTCTATCTCCCATTCCAAACAACCACGGTTGTCGGTCTCCCGACCGACAACTCTTGACCACCAAAACATTCTTCAAAACCAGCAATCGCATGAAAGAATGATTTTTGCAGCATCTTGCCTTTCTTTCCATCGATCAACCACCAAGGCCTGAAGCTATGATCATTCACATGCATCCCGTTGACCCGCAGACCCGACTCGTGCGCCAGGTGGCGGATATCCTACGGGCCGGCGGCATCGTTATTTATCCTACAGATACCCTCTATGGCCTGGGCTGCGATATCAACCAGCACAAGGCGGTGGAGCGCATCTGCCGCATCAAGGGCGTAGAGCCGCAGAAAGCCAACCTCTCCTTCGTCTGCCACGACCTCAGTGACCTCAGCCGCTATGCCAGCCAGCTGAGCACGCCCGTCTACCGCACCCTGAAGCAGTACCTGCCCGGGCCGTATACCTTTATCCTTACGGCCAGCCGTGAGGTACCCAAGATCCTCAAAACGAAGAAAGACACGGTGGGCATCCGGGTGCCCGCCAACCGGATCGCGCGGGCCATCGTGCAGGAGCTGGGCAACCCGATCCTCAGCGCCACCCTCC
>CBHWDR010000335.1:0-4499 GCA_966112575.1 uncultured Chitinophagales bacterium | reverse complement strand
GTAAAGATCTCTTTCAGGGCTTCCTTGTTCCAGTCCTTGAGCAGGTAATCTTCTTCATGGAATTCAACCGGTACATTGGTGATGATGGTGGCCAGTTTTTTCGACATCACGGCATTGTCTTTTCCCGCGCGGATCTTCTCTCCCAATGCGCCTTTGATCGAGGCGGAATTGGCCAGTACGTTCTCCAGGGTTTTGTATTCGGTGAGGAGCTTGCAGGCCGTTTTTTGTCCCACGCCGGCAATCCCGGGGATGTTGTCCACCGCATCGCCCATGAGGCCAAGCATATCGATCACCTGGTCCACGCTTTCAATGCACCATTTCTCGCACACTTCCTTCGGGCCCATGATCTCCACGTCGCCGCCCTGGTAGCCCGGCTTGTAGATTTTTACCTTCTCGCTTACCAGCTGGCCATAGTCCTTGTCGGGCGTGACCATGTACACTTCATAGCAGAGGGCTTCGGCCTGCTTGCTGAGGGTACCGATGACGTCATCGGCTTCATAGCCTTCGGACTCCACTACGGGAATATTCAGTCCGCGAATGATGCGCCGGATATCCGGAACGGCAAGGGTAATGTCTTCGGGCGTCTCCTGGCGGTTGGCCTTGTAGTCGGCAAAATCAGTGGTGCGTTCCGTGGGTGCGCCCACATCGAAGCAGACGGCCATATGCGTGGGCTTCTGCTTGGTGATGAGTTCCAGGATGGTATTGGTGAACCCGAACTGGGCGTTGGTATTCTTTCCCTTCGAGGTAACCCGCGGGTTGCGGATCAGGGCATAGTAGGCGCGGAAAATCAGGGCATACGCGTCTAGAAGGAACAAACGTTTATCCATCGGGCGAAGGTACGGAATGGGCCTGTGCGCCGGAGGGGATGGACAGAAAACCGAAACCCCGCCCGGAGGCAGGGAATGGTCTCAATCAATAAGAACTCTAATGGGTTAATCGTTGCGCCGATTGCCACACCGGCGACTAATGAGCTATGGTTAGTTGCGTTGAGCGGTTGCGAGCGTATGGTTGTTTTGCTTGATGTACTGTTCGGGGTTCTTAACCAGGATCGTTCCTTTGGCGGTAGGCGCAGACTGCCTGTTGGAAGGCGCTACCGGTGCGTTGCTGTCTTTATGAATAAAGTTCAGGTAAAGTGCGAAGAAGAGCAGATTGAACGCAAGGAAGTTCAGTACCCGGGAGATACGCTTTTTCATAATTATTGGATTTGAAATTGGAATACCAAAGTAAGACGGCTTCCACCCGCTTGCAAGCCCATCGGGAGTTTTCATGGAAAATTGAGTGGAACTGCCCGAAAGGGGTACGTAGATTTACGAATAGTCGATTTAGCGATCAGACATCAGCGATCAGAGATCAGAGATCGAACATTCAGCGATCTTCTTCCTAGCTTCGCCGGCATGCCTCCCAGCTCCCGTTCGTTCCGGTCTTTCCTTCGGCTCTTTCCAAAAGCGCTGGGCATGCTGCTGCAGAACGATCCGCTGCGCATGGCAGGCGCTACGGCCTTCTTCACCACCTTCGCCCTTCCGCCCATCCTCGTGATCCTCATCCAGGCCCTCAAGCTGGTGATCGACCCCGACCGCGCCCGTTCGGAGCTCTTCGAGCATCTGTCGGCCATTGTTGGCCCAGAAACGGTAAAGCCCATCATGAATGTGCTGCAGGCCCTGCGAAAGCTGGCGCAGAACGGCTGGATCACCGTTGTCGGGTTCATCTTCCTGCTGTTTGTAGCTACCACCCTTTTCAAAGTGATCAAAGGCTCGATCAACCAGATCTGGAGCGTGCGCCCCGTTCGGCGGCCCGGCTTCGTAAAGAGCATGAAGTCGCGCGCACAGTCGGTGGCGCTGATCCTCGTAGCCGGCATCCTCTTCATCATCGGACTGCTCACCGAAGCCATGCAGACGTCCGTGGTGCGGTATGTGTTCGAGCTCTCGCCCCTGCTCTCGATCTATTTCAATGCCCTGGTCAACTACCTCGTTTCCCTGGTGATCGTCACGCTCTGGCTCACTGTTCTGTTCCGCTTTATTCCCGATGGCCGTCCCGCCTGGTCGGTAGCCCTTGCAGGCGGGTTCCTCACCGGGCTGCTCTTCACCTTCGGAAAGGCCATTTTGCGGATCCTGCTTTCCTACAGCTCTCTCAACAACGTCTATGGCACCTCGGCATCGATCGTGCTCCTGCTGCTCTTCGTCTTCTACTCGGCCCTGATCGTTTATTACGGCGCTGCCTTCACGCGCACCTGGGGCGAATGGAAGCATAAACCCATCCAGCCCCTGCCGCATGCTACCCGCTACCGGCTGATGGAAACACACATTGAGTGACCTCACCCCCGGCCCCTCTCCAAAGGAGAGGGGGGCCTAAGGCCAATCATTCACTGTATCATTCAAACGCTTGTTATCAATACTATCACGATCAAAAGCCCGCAATGCGGGCTTTTGATCAAACTGATTCATCTGAAGAAACGCAGCTATCGTAGGAACTGATGCACAGAGTCACCCCTCTCCTTGCTCCGCCGGCCGAAGCCTATGGCGCAGGACTGGGAGAGGTACACGAGCGAAGCGAAGGGTACGCGCGAAGCGCTTGGGGGTGAGGTCACTTATGCGGCGGATTGATCTCCGGTATCCGATAGGTGTCGCCGCCGCGGAGGATGTGGACACGCAGGTCGCGGATGCCAACAGGCTTCTCCTTGCCGAAATCCTCGATGTTGGCTTCGGCGATCTGGAAGCCTTCGATAATGATCACCAGGCCCGTGCCTACCACCTCGGCCTCGCCGCCGTTACGCACCACCAGCGCCGTATCTTCCTCGATGCCGATACCGATACTGGTGGGGTTGGTAGCGATCACCTGTGCGATGCGTACGAACCGGCCGCGGTGCACGAAATGCGTATCGATGCACACGTCTTTCAGGAACTCAAGGCCCATGGTGACCTTGATCTCACCGGCCAGCTCTTCTACGTCCTTATTACCCGCGTAGATCATGGGCGTCGACAGCGCCATGGCGCCCGCGCTCGTGCCGGCGATCACGATCTGGTCGTGGATATAGCGCTGCTTGAGGGCCGTAAGGAATTGCGTGCCTCCATAGATCGAGGTAAGCTTGAGTTGGTCGCCGCCGGTGAAGAAGAAGACATCGGCCTCCTTTATCCGTTCCGGCAGTGCATCTTCCAGCACCTCGCGGCGGGTATTGTGGTGAATCTGGTTGACCTGGGCAAAACCCAGTTCCGTGAATACTTTCTGATATCCTTTGAACGACTCGGTGGGTTCGCCGCTAGCTGTGGTGACCACCTCGATCACCGGCTCCCGCTTGCGGGTGAAATCCTTCATCCGCTGCAATACTTCCAGCTTGATGAAGTCACCCGGCTTATGCTTGTTGTCGGGTTGCTCCTCTCCCTTATTCTCGGCACCGCCGATCGCCATCAGTACACTTCCGGGGACCGGACAATGATTCTGCGATTGATTTTTTACCGTTGTCTGCTTTTTCTTCGTGCTTTTAGCCGCCATCCGTGCTCCTTTCTTTTGAGGGAACGGCAGCAATTTTTGCACCACTGCCAACTCTGCAGCAGAAAATAAGGCGCCGGATTCGGCTAACCCCGGCCGTAAGAAAAGCCTACCAGTATTTTGTGCGCACAGGCTTCACCGTTTGGAGATAATTCCAGATAGCTTTCAATTCAACATCGGTCATGCGGCTGTACGACTCCCAGGGCATGTGGCTGTAAGGGATCATCTTGCCCTTGCGGAAACGCTCGATGAACTGCCGTTGGTTCCAGTAGAAGAGGCGGCCGGAAGAGTCGGGCGTAAGGTTCGGGGTAACCAGCTTGGGGTGGCCTTCTTCTTCGAACTCGGTGCCGCCCGCGAGGGGTTCGCCTACGTAATCGCCGATTTCGTTGCGCTTGGTATGGCACTCATTGCAGTTGGCTACAGCCATCACCAGGTGGCGACCGTAATTGGCCGTCGTATCCCGGGGAACCCGCTTCGCCACTTCGCCCGCAGGGCCCGAAGGCTTGATCATAAATGCCTTGATCACGTTGCCCATCAGGTTATACGCATGCTGGGGCACCGCGTTCTTCACCGGCTTCTGCGAACGCAGGTAGGAGATGATGGCAGTAAGATCTTCATCACTCATATTCTGGAAAGGCATGAAGGGCAGTACCGCTTCGCCATTCTTCTTCACGCTGTAGCGAAGCACCCGGGCGATCTCGCCGTCTGTATAGCGGCCGATGCCGGTTTCCGTATCCGGCGTAAGGTTGGCGGTATAGAAGCGGCCGAAGGGCAGGTCGAACTGGAAGCCGCCGGTCAGCGCAGGCTCCATGCCGCTTGCCAGCACGGAATCCACATTGCGCACCGGCGAATGGCAGTCGACGCAATGGCCGGGGCCAAGCACGAGGTGCCGTCCACGGGCGATGACCGCCGAATCGGTTGAGGCCTTGATATCGGGAAAGGGCGCATCGTACTTCAGGTGCTGACGGGCCATGGTGGTTATGGTAGCGCCGGCGATGATGACCAGGAGCACAATG
>CBHWDR010000334.1:0-4507 GCA_966112575.1 uncultured Chitinophagales bacterium | reverse complement strand
ATGCAGGGCCTTGTCCTGCTGGCTCATCACTACTTCCAGCAGTTGCTTGTTCAGGTCTGACGCGCGGGCATCGGCCGGAAGCACGGAGGCGATCTGGTTGACGATCAGCATATTCTGGTCGCGGAGGTTGCGCACGGCATCCCAGGCCAGCGTACTTACATACACCTGCTGCGAGATATTGTACTCATATTCCTGCTTGATCGATTCGATCAGGAAGACCTGCATCTCGCGTGCCGACAAACCGGGCTGGCTCACCCTGCTGATGAGGCTGGGAAGCGAGATGCGTTCGCAGAGCAATACCAGGCGCTCATAGGCCTGAAGCTTCAGGGGCTTGGTGAGGTAACTGTCCTCGGGATTCTTTTCATCGCGCCAGGACTTGCTGGTGAAATAAACGAACAGGGCAACGAGCAGTGCCACAATGGAGATGATCAGGCTAACCGTTGATTCTTGCATAAATCGGTATTGGTGCCGCAAAAATACAGGGAAACCGACAGCGGCAAGAATTGGCATCCTCTTAAACCCTTCCTGGACTAAATTTGCAGGATGGAAACAGCGATTCAATCCCCGATCTCTTTCACGCCCGGCGCCCGGGCCGAACTTAAGCGCCTGATGGAAGACCCCGGCTTCGATGCCAGCCAGCGGCTGCGTATCGGAGTCAAAGGCGGCGGCTGCTCCGGACTGTCCTACGTGCTGGGCTTCGATGCGAAAAAAGAAGGCGATGCCGAATATGAATTCGAGGGCCTCTCCTTTATCATGGAACGTGCCCATGAGATCTACCTTTACGGCATGCAGGTCGACTGGCAGGGTGGCCTCAACAGCCGTGGCTTTACCTTCAACAATCCGAATGCCTCTACCACCTGCGGCTGCGGTACTTCCTTTGCCGTATGATGACACAAATTTGTACGAATGACACAAATTGATCCCGACCTGTAGTCGGGATTTCTTTTATCAAGGATGATCAGAATGGCGCAGATAGCACGGAGTGTTTATCGGTAATCCTTTCATCCGCTGAAATCCGTGATAATAAAAGCCCCATCCTAAGGACGGGGCTTTACTATATTAAGATCATTCATCTTAGTGTTTCACCACTTCGGGGCGCTTGGTAGCGCTGCGGTCGGCAGACACCGTGTCTTCGGGGCCGAGGGGGCGCTTGCCACCCAGGTCAACGAGGATCGGGGCTGCAACGAAGATCGACGAGTACGTACCGGTGATCACACCGATCAGCATCGCAAAGGCAAAGCCCTTCGTTACTTCACCACCCACCAGGAAGAGGATGAGGATCGTGAGGAACACGGTCAGCGAGGTCATGATCGTACGCGACAGGGTTTCGTTGATCGCGCGGTTGATGACCACTTCTTTCGGAGCACCTACCAGCTGGCGGCTGTATTCACGGATCCGGTCGAACACGATCACGGTATCGTTCATCGAGAAACCGATCACCGTCAGCACCGCGGCAATGAAGTGCTGGTCCAGCTCAAGTGGGAAAGGCACCACGTTGCGGAGGAAGGAGAACACGGCAAGCGTCACCAGCACGTCGTGCAGGAGAGCCACGATCGTACCGAGCGAATAGCGCCAGTCACGGAAACGAACGAAGATGTAGATGGCGATGATCATGAGCGACCAGAAGGTAGCCCACTTGGCATCGGTCTTCAGCTTATCGGAGATCGTCGGTTCTACCTTGGTATAGCCGATGCGATGGTTCTTGTCGAAGGCAGCTACGTCGATGCCGGCGGGCAGGTAGTCCTTCAGGCCTTTCACCAGCGCTTCTTTCACCGCGTTGTCGGCACCGGATTCGGTGATCTTGTACGAGGTGATGATGTCGAGCTGGCGGTTGCCGCCGATGGTCTTGATGATCGGCGCCTCACCGAATACGGCCGTCAGGTCCTGGCGGATCGCTGTTACCTTATCCGAAACCGGCTGATCGAAACGTACCTGGTAGGAACGGCCACCCTTGAATTCCACGCCCTGGTCGAAACCATTGAAGATGGCGCCGATACCGAGTGCGAGCACTACGAAGGAGATGATGTACGCTACTTTGCGGTACTCGATGAACTTGAAGCTGGCGTGCTTGAAGATGCCGCGCGAAACCGGGGTGAAGTACTCGAGGTGACGCTTCTTGTTGGTGAACCAGTCGGTTACCCAGCGGCTCACGAGGATACCGCAGAACAGCGACAGGAGGATACCGATGATCTGGGTGGTGGCAAAGCCTTTCACCGGTCCGAGACCAAAGGAGAAGAGGATGATGGCGGTAAGCAAGGTGGTCACGTGCGCATCCAGTACGGGCGGCAGCGAGCGCTTGTAGCCTTCGTTCACGGCCGGGATATACCCTTTGCCCTTGGAAAGCTCTTCCTTGATCCGCTCGTAGATGATAACGTTGGTGTCCACCGCCATACCAATGGTGAGTACCAGGCCGGCGATACCAGGTGCGGTTAGGGTTGCACCCAGGCCGGTGAGGATACCGATGGTAAAGAGGAGGTTCAGGATCAGCGCGATGTTGGCTACCCAGCCGGCAGTATTATAATACACCAGCATGAGCAGGAAGATCACGATGAAAGAGATGCCGAAAGACCAGAGGCCACCTTGAACGGCATCGGCGCCGAGGGTGGGTCCAACCTGCTGCTCGGATACGATCTTGGCAGGAGCGGGGAGTCGGCCGGCCTTCAGGATGTTGGCCAGATCCTGCGCTTCTTCCAGGCTGAAATTACCCGAGATCTCGGTACGTCCGCCCGTGATCTTGCCATTATGGGCAACCGGGGCAGAGTAGACCACGTTATCCAGCACGATCGCGATCGGGCGGGTCTCTTTATACGATGTTTCGGTCATGCGCTCCCACTGGGCGGCGCCGTTGGCATCCATGTCCATCGTTACCGTTGGCTTGCTGCCGATCTGGTCGTACGACTGCGTGGCCGACTCGATCACGTCACCTTCGATCGGTGCCGTCTCCTGGCCTTTAGTGCGCAGCACATACAGGGGGATGAACTTGGAGATCTTGCCATTTTCGCGGGGAACCTGGCCGAAAACAAATTTTGCGTCGTTGGGGAAAGACTGGGCAACGGCAGGCGTGCGTAGCAGGTTCATCAGGCCACCGGTATCGGTGAGGGCCACGATGGAATTCTGCAGGTCGAACTTGAAGTCCTGGAACATGTTCCGGGCGTTCTTGCTCGTGTCCATGATCGGGTTGCCCAGCGAATCGCGCTTGATGGAGCCCGTGTCCTTACCGGATGCGATGGCCTTGTAAGCTGTGTTGGCAGCGACCCAGGAAGGCATCAGCTCTTCTGCCTTGTACACCTCCCAGAACTGGAGGTTGGCAGAGGACTGGAGGTAGTTCCGTACACGCTCAGGATCCTGAACGCCGGGAAGTTCCACGGTGATGATGCCCCGCTCGTTGTCCTTGTTGATGTTGGGCTGGGCCACACCAAATTTGTCGATACGGGTCTGGATCACCTTGAAGGTATTGGCAAATGCATCGTCGGCTGCCTTACGCAGTTCCGAGATCACCTTGTCGTCGGAGTCGTTCACCGTGATGCGGCTGCCCGAAGCGAAGAGCGGAGCCAGTCGGCCACCGTTGGAGGTTTTCTTGTACTCTTCAACAAAAAGGCTGATGTAGTCGGCACCGGAGTTGGCCTTGCGCACGGTAGCGCTTTCAAGGGCCTTGGTGAAATTGGGATCGGTGGAGTTGGAAGCCAGTGAACGAAGCAGGCCCGAGAGCTCCACTTCCATGGTCACATGCATACCACCCTTGAGGTCCAGACCGAGGTTCAGCTCTTCACGCTTGGCCTTGTCGTAGCTGATCGCACCGGTGAAGCCGTAGGAAACGGTTTCATCCTTCGTGCTGTCGAGCAGGATACGCTTGCGGCGGTTCAGGATCGAATCACGATGCTCGCCCTTCTGAATGCCGGGATAGACACTGCTCACCCAACGTTCGGCACGTGCTTCCATCTTGTTTTCATGGCTGCGCACGAACCAGGTGAACGATAATTCATAAATCGAGTAAAGGATCAGCAGGATCGTAAAGAAGCGGACCAAGCCTTTCAATTGCATACACGGTTTTTTTAGAGGTGGGCAAAGATAGTTTTTTCGCCTTAAATTCAAGCCTTTATTCTCTGCCTTTCCAACGGCTGAAATGGCCTGTTGAAAGGCATTTGGCGATTGTTTGGCGGATTTTCGCCCCGGATACGGCCCAGCTCCCTTGCAGCCGGCATTTCCGGCCACCTGCCCGATCCGTCTTCCTTCGTATCTTCCTGAGGATTCTTCACGTCAAACCAAAATCTATGTCGACGACCACGGTGCGGGGAGTAGAAGTTGCTACATTTGCCCCTTTTCAACACGATTGCATGGTACTTTCTTCCCTGTTGAACCGATTCTCGGAGCCAGAAACCCTCAAGATGGCCCGCCTCGGCCGCGAACTGCGCGCCCAGGGCATCGACATCACCGACCTCAGCCTTGGTGAACCCGACTTTGATACGCCGCAGCATATCAAGGAGGCCGCGAAAAAAGCCATTGATGA
>CBHWDR010000333.1:0-4511 GCA_966112575.1 uncultured Chitinophagales bacterium | reverse complement strand
GAAGCGGTCGGCGAGGTCGAGGAATAGTTCGACGAGATCCACCGGAGGGCGATAGCAACCCCCTGTTTTCATCAGGTAGGCCGAAGGGTAAGTGAGGAATTTGCGGTAGCCGCAGCGGATGAGGATCACCGTATCGATGCCCATGGCCTTCATGTGGCGGAAGTCTTCCTCCCACTCTTTTGCGCCCCAGTTCTGGTGGGGGATATCGTGACTGATCTCGTCGATGAATGTTCCGGTGATCTGCATGGCTTGTTTTTAATTCATATAAGCTTTTCGCTGCCAAAGGTCTTTCCAGTGCAGGTAGCCTTCCCCGGTGAGGTGTAGGCCATCGTTGGTGAACTTCCGGTCCAGCTTGCCTTCTCGATCCGTGAATGCAGCATGCAAGTCCACATACATAGCGCCGAACTCCCTGCAGAGGGCCTCCAGCTGCCGGTTGATCCGAGCTATCTGCTCGCCCTTGCCCTGGTGGTTGCGGTATTCGGTAAACGCATCGTTCGTGGGCAGGATGCTTTGAATATACAGCCTCGTTCGCGGTGTTTCGCTGCGGATCCGTTCGGCGATCCGGCGGTAATTGCGCAGGATCACCGAATCGGGGATGTTCCGCGCGATGTCGTTGATGCCGATCAGGAGGAAGATCTTTGCCGGCCGGCGCGCCGTTACTTCATCAAGGCGGGCCAGTACGCCGAAGGTATTGTCGGACGATATCCCGCGGTTGCGCAGCTTCGCATTTTTCCAGAGCTCGATCCATTCGCCGATATCCGTGATCGAATCGCCGAGGAAGATGATCTCCTTCTTTGCTTTTGGCAGGAGCCGGAACTGCGACACCTTTTGCTGGTAATAGGAATTCAGGTAGCCGGAATCGTAGCCCTGTCCGCGCGCAAAAGCGGCCAGGAAAATAAGAAGGGCGAGGGTGCCACAGTTTTTCATGCGTTCAGGCTTTGGTGGTTTCCAGGTCCAGAACTTCCGCCGGCAGCTCTTCCTCTGTAGTCACCGGTTTGGTCAGGGGGACGATGGCTGTGACGAGGAAAGCAGGGATCGTGGCGATCAGCACCCAGATAAAGAAATCGCGATAGCCCCAGGCGTCGGCGAGGTAGCCGCTGAAGGAAGAGGAGATGAGGAAGCCGGCATTCATGATGGCGCCGCCAAATGCATAATGGGCCATTTTGTATTTGCCGGGCGCAATGATCTGCATGATGAAAAGGATGAGTCCTACGAAGCCGAAGCCATAGCCGAAATATTCCACTGCTACGGCCAGCCCGATATAGAACAGGTTGGTGGGCAGGGTGATCGCCAGGATGGAATAGGCGAGGAAGGGTATGTTGAAGCAGGCGCAGAGCAGGAGCAGGTTCCTGCGCGTAAGGCCCCGGTTGGAAATGAAATAGCCGGCGGCAATGGAGCCGAGAATAAAAGCAGCGGATCCGAAAACCCCGCTGAGCAGCCCGATTTGCGAGGTGCTGAGTTCAAGCCCGCCTTCCGCACGACTGGCTTTGAAGAACAGGGGTGTGATCTTGATCGCCTGCCCTTCGGCGAAGCGGTAGAAGATGATGAAGAGGATGCCCAGCCAGATCTGCTTTTTCTGAAAAAAGCTTCGCAGCACATCGTACAGGGTTTTCATGCGATCATTCGACGTGCCGGCAGCCAGGGCTTTTTTCCCGGTCGGCAGCATTCGTGCATTATAGATGCCCAGCGCGGCCATCACCACCCCGTAAAGCACCATGACCGTGATCCAGGCATTGCGGATGCCGATGCGCTCTTCCAGTTCGCCTGCCAGGTATACGAGGAGGCCGCCGGAGAAGACCTTGGCCACATTGTAGAAAGCGCCCTGCCAGCCCACGAATTTGGCCTGCTGCTTTTCATTCAGCTCATCGAGGTAAATACCGTCGGCCGCCATGTCGTGCGTGGCCCCGCTGAAGGCGATGATGGCCATGATGGCGATCGATACCGAAAAAGCGGAGGAGAGGTTGAGGCTCAGTCCCACCAGTCCGAAGAGCAGGCCCGTGAAGACCTGGGTGGCGCAGACAAAGAATTTCTTCGTCCGGTACATCTCCAGGAAGGGGCCCCAGAAAAACTTGAGGGTCCAGGGCCACATGATCATCGAGGTCCAGAAGGCGATCTCGGTATCCGAGAAGCCCATGTTCTTGTACATGATCGTTGCCGCCGAGGAGAGGGCTACGAAGGGGAGGCCCATGGCGAACCAGGTGGTGGGGATCCAGGTGATGGGATTCCGGCGGGTTGTTTGATTTTGGCGCAAATCGTTAGAATTAAAGGACTGGGAACCAAGTTAATTAAAAAATTAAAAAACTTATTAGTTTAGAAAAATAATTTTATTAAGTTGCTGAAAATTGCTGCTTGTATGAATACCCGGAGCCTCTTAACCATCCCGATCGCTTTGCTTTCCTTGATCGCCTGCAATAAGAAATCCACAGGTGGTGGTGGTACCCCGACACCGCCCCCGGTTGTTGTGCCGGTTCTGGATTCCAATGCCGTCAGAGGCGTCTGGATCACCACCGCGGCCAGCACCGCGCTCAACTCGCTCGATAACATCCGGCAGGCCGTGGCTACCTGCAAGGCCGCCAACATCAACCACCTGTACGTTGTCGTGTATAACAATGCCGGTACCACCTATCCGTCGCAGGTGATGCAGAACCTTATCGGCCGCCGTATCAAACCCGAATTTGCCGGCCGCGACCCGTTGCAGGAGCTGATCACCGAAGCGCATGCCAATCGGCTGAAGGTACATGCCTGGTTCGAATATGGATTCGCCGCTTCCTACAGCGCAAATGGTGGTCCGATCGTTCAGGCCAGGCCCACCTGGGCAGCTAAGGATGTCAACGGCAACCTCGTGACCAAGAATGGCTTTGACTGGCTGAATGCGTTTGATCCCCAGGTGCAGCAATTTATGATCGACCTGTTCAAGGAGGTCGTGACGAATTACGACGTGGACGGCGTCCAGGGCGACGACCGGCTGCCGGCCTGCGCGAGCACTGCGGGTTACGACACCCTCACGGTGAATCGCTACAAAGCAGAGAACAACGGCATTGCGCCTCCTTCAAACTACCAGGATGCCGGCTGGATCCAATGGCGGGCGAAAAAGCTGAACGCATTCCTGAAAAGGCTGCGTGCCGAAGTGAAGGCCATCAAGCCGAATATTGATTTCACCATGGCACCGAGTGTCTATCCCTTCAGCCTGACCGAGTACCTGCAGGATTGGCCTACCTGGGTGGACAGCAGCTGGGTGGACAAGCTGATGCCGCAGGTCTATCGCTACGATATCAATGCCTATACCAGCACGTTGAACGCCATGAAAGCGCAGGTGAAACCTTCCTTTCTGCCGAATGTTTACCCCGGCGTGCTGCTCAAGTCGGGCACTTACCTGCCTGATAACACCTATCTCACGCAAATGATCCAGGCGAACCGCAACGCCGGTTTCAAAGGCGATGTTTTCTTCTTTTACGAGGGGGTAAACGACAAGGCCAACTTCTTTGTTATGCAATATCCGTATATCAGATAGCCCGGATTTTGTCGCTCACCAGGCATTGCCGTCTCTTCGGAGGCGGCATCCTTTTGTTCCCGGTTCCATGATGCATTTTCCTTTAATTTCCGCCTTCGATCTGTCGTCACGCATATAGACCGCTGCTGGCTGTCGGTAGAAGGAATTCCCGGTCTCAATTAATTTTTGAACATGAAAAAAACGATCGCTCTAGCCCTGCTCTTCGCCTTTCTGCAACCTGCCGAAGCGCAAAAGCTGACCGACAAAGTGGATGTATTTCTCGGGACCGGCGGGCATGGACATGTGTATCCCGGCGCCACGGTGCCCTTTGGCATGGTGCAGTTAAGTCCGGATAATGGCGTGGAAGGCTGGGACTGGTGCAGCGGTTATCACTATTCCTCCGATTCCATCGCCGGCTTTTCGCATACGCATCTCAGTGGCACGGGGATCGGCGACTGGTGCGATATCTCGGTCATGCCCCTGCGCCGGGAAACGAAGGAGCGCCGGGTGCGGGAGAAATTCACACATGCCAATGAAGCGGCCCGCCCAGGCTATTATGCCGTAAAGCTCGACAACGGGATCGATTGCCGCTTCACCGCTACCGAAAGGATCGGCTATCACCAGTATCGTTTCCCCGACCGCGCCGGCTGGCTGCAGTTCGACATGGGCTTTCGCATCAACTGGGACAAGCCCACGAGCGGCCTGCTTCGGCTGGTTAACGATTCCACACTCGTTGGCTACCGATACTCCACGGGCTGGGCGAAGAACCAGCGGGTCTATTTCGCGGCCCGCTTCTCGCAGAAAGTACACAACTGCATCTTCCCTGAGTCGCGCGAGCCCGTGAAGGAAATGAGCGGGGCCTCCACCCGGGTCCAACTCTACTTCCCGCTCGGCGGGAGGCCGCTCGACGTACGCGTGGCCCTGAGCAGCGTGGATGTGGAAGCAGCCATGCGGGAACTGGACGCAGCGCCCGTAAGCAGCTTTGAAGCAGTAAAGGCAGCGGCAGACGCGCGCTGGGAAA
>CBHWDR010000332.1:0-4530 GCA_966112575.1 uncultured Chitinophagales bacterium | reverse complement strand
AGATGGCTCCCGGAGGTCCGGGAGCCATCTGCAGGAATTCATTGACCTCAGAGACGCAGACGGATGCTGTCTGCTGTTCTGTAGTGCTGCTGGATCTTGGGCAGGTACGTATTCGCATAGTTCTGCGCCCGATCATTGTCGCCCGAGCTGATCTCCGTTTGGAAGAGCAGGATCGAGTTCTGGTGATCCATAACCTGGCTCTTGATATAAGCCGTGTCGAACTGATAGCCGCTCAGGCTCATCAGTCGGGTCATCAGGGCCTGGTGGGCCGCATCAATGGTGTCGGACATGGCGATGCCTTCATCGCTGGCCAGTGAACGCAGGTCATTCTGCGCCTGGGTATGCTCGGTCACCATCATCTGCCCATAGCTGCGTACGGCCGCGTTCGTACCCCTGGTAGCTGCCAGCTGGCCGGCATTGATCTCGGCACGGTTCGCCATCGCAGCACTCATCACGAACTGGCGGTCCGTTGCATTCACATCTTCACCATCATCGTCTTTGTCGCAAGCGGTCAGGAAACCGGCAAGGGCCAGGCTTCCGAAGAGAAACAGTTTTTTCATACACTAAATTTTTATCATTAATGATCTCGACCTGAGTAAACAAAAGCCATGCGATGATTGGCAGATGAAGAAAAAAACCGGTTTCTCCCTTTAATTAGGGAGAATTTCCCCCTTGCTCACCATGAAATGGGAAGGCCCCAACGTCCCACTATAAACCAATGATGCTGAATATATTCCTCTGCTGCGGGCCCCGATCCGCAGAGCTGTCGGCTGTCGGGTCCGCCCGGGCGCGGACTCAGCTTTCGGGCATATTTTTTACTATTGTATTCCACTAAACCTATCACTCATGCGCTGGCAAGGACGAAACGAAAGCTCAAACGTAGAAGACCGTCGCGGTATTGGCGGCGGAGGCATTGTAGCAGGCGGCGGGATCATTGGTGTGATCGCATTGCTTCTGAATTATTTCCTCGGCGGCAGCGACCAGCCGCTTCCCATCCCGCAGGGCGGCGGTGGTGGCGCGCAAACCGAAGAGCAACGCGCAGCGGAAGAACCCAAACGCAAATTCGTGGGCGTGGTGCTCCGGGAAACCGAACTGGTGTGGAATGAAGTGCTCCCGAAATATGGCGAGCGCTACGAAGAGCCCAAGCTGGTGCTGTTTAGCGGCGCCACCCAATCGGGCTGTGGCCATGCTTCGGCGCAAACCGGCCCCTTCTATTGCCCCGGCGACTCGAAAGTGTATATCGATCTTTCTTTTTATGATGAACTCCAGCGGCGCTTCGGCGCCCCGGGCGATTTCGCCATGGCCTATGTGATCGCGCACGAAGTGGGGCATCATATCCAGAACCTCATGGGCACCTCGCAGAAGATGCAACAGCTCCGTGGCCGTGTGAGCGAAACGGAATACAATCGTTATTCCGTGAAACTCGAATTACAGGCCGACTTCCTTGCCGGCGTCTGGGCGCATTATGTGCAGGGCAAGGGCCTGCTCGACGAAGGGGATATCGAAGAAGCCCTGAATGCGGCCAACCAGATCGGCGACGACCACCTGCAGCGTGAAGCCACCGGCCGCGTACAACCCGACGGTTTCACCCATGGCACCTCCGAACAACGCATGTACTGGTTCCGCAAAGGCTACGAGTCCGGCGACCTGCGGCAGGGAGATACGTTCAGCGACCCGTCGTTGAACTAATTCAAAACTCAAAAGCCAAAAGTCAAAAAGGTCCGCTGTTGGAATGGTATCTCAACAGCGGACCTTTCTTATTTGCGAGAAAGAAAAAGGCAATTAAAGCCTCTTCGCCTTAAGCTTTTGATTTTTGATTTTTGACTTTTAACTTTTGATCTTCTATGCCGATGTAAACTGCCGCAGGAACCGGGCATCATTCTCCGAGAACAGGCGGATGTCATTCACGTCATAGAGCAGGAGGGCAGGGCGCTCGATGCCCATGCCGAAGGCATAGCCGCTGTACTTGTTGGGATCGATGCCGCAGTTCTCCAGCACTTTGGGGTGCACCATGCCGCAACCGAGGATCTCCACCCAGCCGGTGTGTTTGCAGATACGGCACCCCTTGCCACCACAGATGAAGCAGCTGATGTCCATCTCGGCAGAAGGCTCGGTGAAGGGGAAGTAGGAAGGACGAAAGCGCACTTTCGCATCCTTGTCAAACATTTCGCGCACAAAGAAATAAAGCGTCTGCTTCAGATCGGCAAAACTCACCTGCTCATCGATATAAAGGCCTTCCACCTGGTGGAAGAAGCAATGCGAACGGGCGCTGATGGTCTCGTTGCGGTAAACCCGTCCCGGACATACCACGCGGATGGGCAGCTTGCCTTTCTTCATCTCGCGGATCTGTACGTTGGACGTATGGGTGCGGAGGAGCCAGTCGGGGTTGGTCTGCAGGTAGAACGTATCCTGCATATCGCGGGCAGGGTGGTTCTCCGGCAAGTTGAGCGCGGTGAAATTATGCCAGTCGTCTTCGATCTCGGGCCCATCGGCAACCGAGAAGCCCAGTCGCTGGAAGATGCCCACCATGCGGTTCCGCACCAAGGTGATCGGGTGGCGCGAGCCGATATGGACGGGGTCGCCCGGGAGGGTGAGGTCGGCGGTTTCCTGTGCCGCTGCGGGACCATTGCCGGCCAGCGCTTTGGCGTCTTCGTAGCGGGCTTCGGCATACTGACGAAAATCGTTCAGCACCTGCCCCATCTCTTTTTTCTGTTCGTTGGGTACGTTCTTCAGTTCCCCGAAAAGGGTCTTGGTCAGCCCCTTGCTGCCCAGATATTTAATGCGGTAAGCCTCCAGTTCCTGCGCATTGGAGATCGCGAATCCTTCGATCTCCTTCCGGTACGCTTCGATCTGTTGTAACAGTTGATCCATGGCCGCGAAGATAGGCAATAGCGGCCGCTGTCCCCGCTTCCGGACTAGCCGATATCCGACTCGCGGGGTGCTGCCGGGAAGTCCGACTGATCGCCCGGGTTGTTGATCGGCGTCTGCGGAGCGCCTGCAGGCGGCGTATCGTGCAGGTGGCCCGATGCATGGACCGGCCGGGATTGCACGTAACTGATGTAGACTCCGGCAAGAAGGAGCAGGAGTGAGATCCAGTACCAGGGCGTGAACTGCGCGGTGATGTCGATATTTCCGAACGGACTGTCGCCCCCGGTGGTCTTGCTTTTATCGGTGATCTTCGATTTTACCTGGATGAGCAGAACGATCATGGAAAGGGCCGATAGAATGCCAAGGAAGAAGGTGGCCCGGGCGGTACGCCGGTTTATAAAGGCGATGATCGCCGCTGCAAGGGCAAGGGCGAGGGCGATGAACGCGCCTTCGAACAACTCGCCGCTGCCACGGGAGACTTTCGAGGTGGTACTGTTTTCCGTCTCGAAATCATCCTTCATCGACTTCATCTGCCCGGCTTCCTTGAAATCGCGCCCGATGGCCATTCCAAGACCGCTGTTCTCGGCCATGGTAGCACCGTTGCAGCGGATCTCGACAAAAGGAAGAAGGAACAGGAGTGCGGCCACAAGAAAACTGGCCGGACGAAGAAAACGATTGCGGATCAGATCCTGGTTGGCGCCTGTGGTTTGCATAGCTGTTCGTTGGTTCGCGGTCAAGTTACTACCTTTTGCGCAGGACCTTATTTTTGCACGAACCATTTTTATGAACACGATCTGCATTTGCGGCGCCGGAACCATGGGCAGCGGCATCGCCCAGGTGGCGGCCTCCGCCGGTTACACGACCATCCTCTACGAGCTGAATGAAGAAGTGCTGAAGAAGGCCGAAGCGCTGCTCACCCGCGACCTGCAGATGCTCGTGGACAAGGGCAGGATCACAGCGGACCAGCGAACGGCCACGCTGGCACGGATCCGTTTTACCTCCCTGCTCTCTGAATGCCGGGCCGACCTGGTGATCGAGGCGATCGTGGAGAAGATGGAGATCAAACTAAGCCTCTTCCGCCAACTGGCTGTGATCAACCCGCCCGGGACCATTTTTGTTTCCAATACCTCTTCCCTGTCGATCTCCGCCCTCGCCCGGCAGATCCCGCATCCCGAGCGCGTTGCCGGCCTGCATTTCTTTAATCCGGCACCGCTGATGAAGCTGGTGGAAGTGGTCAAAGGCGAGCAGACCTCGAGCGAAGTGATGGAAGATCTGGTTTCCTTCACCCGCTCCCTGGGCAAGCAACCCGTGCGCTGCACCGATGCGCCCGGGTTCATCGTGAACCGCGTTGCCCGTCCTTATTATATCGAGTCGCTCCGCATCGCCGAAGAAGGCCAGGTGGATTTCGCCACCATCGACCGGCTGCTCGAGAACCGCGGTTTTAAAATGGGCCCCTTCAAATTGATGGACCTCATTGGCAACGATGTGAACTATGCCGTCAGCTGCTCGGTCTACGAGCAACTTGGCCAGCCCGAACGCCTCCGCCCTTCCGATATCCAAAAAAACAAAGTGGCACAGGGTGCACTGGGAAGGAAAGCTGGGCGAGGGTACTATGAATATTGAATAAAGAATAGAGAACAAGGAATAAAGAGGGAAGTGAGG
>CBHWDR010000331.1:0-4535 GCA_966112575.1 uncultured Chitinophagales bacterium | reverse complement strand
CACCGTATGGCCATACCGGGCCAGCCGGCGGCCTACGGGCTGCTCCACAAAGAGCTCCTGCGCCGACAGCGCGCCCTTGCGCACGTACTGCATGTTGAGCAGCAGCAGGCAGATGTCGGCGCCTTCGATCCCCGACTGCTGGAGGATATGCTCGTGCAGGGCCGCATCCATCAGGTGATTCTCCTTGATCCGGGTACTCGGGCGCACGAGGTAAGCATGCCAGCGGCCGCGGCGCTGCATCAGCACATCCACGATGATCAGCACCCCGTTGAGCGCAAAAGCGGCGCCGTAGATCAGGGTCTCGCCTTTCTCAAGGAAGCGTCGGGTATCGGCAAGCATGTGCTGTTGCTGGTGGTCGTTTACTACGTGCACGCCGCCGGGAAAACGCTGGTGCGCATAGGGGCGAAGGATCTCGGGCACATCCGGAAAAGCCGGCACCAGGGAGCGGGAAGGAAGGGGTTCTTTACGCAAAACGAATTCGGTTGGGTTCAATCAATGCCCATGCAAGGTATGTATCTTTAAGCCATGCACCCAGCGGAGGACCAGGAAAGTAGCAAGCGGCGCAATTGGCGCGAACGCCTGCACGAAGTGATCTATGAGTCGAATACGACCGCGGGCAAGCTCTTCGACGTCTCCCTCCTCCTCCTTATCCTGGCTTCGATCTTCGTGGTGATCCTCGACAGCGTGGAAGCCCAGCACCGGCGGTATGGCGTGCTCTACAACCAGCTCGAATGGATCTTTACCATCCTCTTCACCCTCGAATACCTGCTCCGGCTGATCAGCATCAAGAAACCCCTGCGCTACGTCTTCAGCTTTCTCGGCATCATCGACCTACTGGCCATCATTCCCAGTTACCTGAGCATCTTCATCGCCGGCACGCAATCGCTGCTCGTCTTCCGCGCCCTGCGCCTGCTGCGCGTGTTCCGGATCTTCAAGCTCTCGCATTTCCTGTCGGAGATGCGCTTCCTCGGGCTCGCCCTTCGGGGCAGCCTCAAGAAGATCAGCATCTTCATGCTCATCGTGCTGATGCTGGTAATCATCCTCGGCTCTATCATGTACCTCGTGGAAGACGGGGAAAACGGCTTCTCGAGCATCCCCGAAAGCATTTACTGGGCCATCGTGACCATTACCACCGTTGGCTACGGCGACATCACCCCCATGACCATGGCGGGGAAGTTCGTGGCCAGCCTGATCATGCTGATGGGTTATGGCATCATTGCCGTCCCCACAGGCATCGTCACCACCGAGATGGCCATCGCCGCCCGCGACCGGCGGGAAAAGAACGAGACCTGCCCCCGCTGCGGCAAGGAAGGACATGACCTCGACGCCCGCTTCTGCAACCGCTGCGGGGAGGCACTCTGAATATCAGGCGATCTTCGAACCGATTTTTTCAACACAGAGACACGACCTCACCCCCAACCCCTCTCCCAAGGAGAGGGGAGTAGATAAAGGTGAAGACTAGCCAACTCTTGAACTATTGAACTATTGAACTTTTGAACTCGCGAACATCGCAAACTCGCGAACTCATTTCAACATCCCCCGGAACGCCTCCGTATCATAATCCTCCATGCCTTCGATCCGGCGCATCAAACTACCCTGCTCGTCGAAGATGAAGGTGGTAGGGATGCTTTGTACGTTGAAGAGTGCGGGCTGACCGCCCGTGGGGAAATAAGCCGGGAGCTTCAGGCCCGACTGCTTCATGTATTGCCTTCCTTCTTCTGGATTTTCATCAAGTGAAAGGAGAACAAAAGCTGTTTTTGAAGTATCCACCCGCGCGTATAGCTTTTCGATGGAAGGCATCTCCCGTTTGCAGGGCGGACACCAGGAAGCCCAGAGGTTGACGAAGACCTTCCTGCCCTTCAATGAAGCAAGGTCCAGGGCCGCGCCGCTCATGTCGCGGAGCAACAGGGAGGGCAGCTGGTTTGCTGGAGGGGCGGCGGGAGCAGGAGCAGGAGCCGGCGCCGCTTCTGTTGTGGCAGGCGTGGCGGTTTCCTGGCTTGCCTCGTTGCAGGCAAATAAGAAAGGCAGAAGGGCAAGCGCCGGGTAAAGCAATTTTTTCATGTTCCAGGTATTCAGGACAATGCCGGTTAAGGCCTAAAGTTAGACCCTAACCGGCTTCGCACGGTAACCTTTATCACTCAGCGGATCCAGGCCAGCTGCCCCCGGCGGAGCCGCTTGCTGATCGTACGCAGGATCAGCACCAGGAAGAGGGTAACGCCCACTACCACCAGCACCTCCTCGGCGATATAGATCTTCTTCAGCGTGAAGCTCTCCTGCAGGATCTCCACATACACAAAGCTGAGCACCGCCGCCAGCAGGCCTGAATAATCCTTGCAGGAAAAAGGATGGCGGCTCGGCACATAATTCCGAAACGAAGGCAGAAAGGCCGGGGTGCGGGCCGACCATTGGCCAAAGGCTTGCGGGAACTTGCGCTCGAGGAAGCGCTCCTCGGCGAACATGATGCGCTCGTAGTAGATCCAGAAAAGCAGGGAGACCACTACCAGGAACCAGGCATTCAGTACATACATCGTAATGCCCGCCCACATGAGGTAATTGCCCAGGTACAGCGGGTGCCGTACGATCGAATAAATGCCGGTGGTGTTCAGGCTGTCGGCCACCTGCTCTTCCCGGTTGCGCCCCGAGGTATTGGGCGCCGCCGTGGCGATGGTGTAGATGCGAATGCCGAAACCCAGCAGGCAAACGAGTACCGAGAGCGATTGCAGCGCGATCATCCACCCTTCGCTGAAGGCCGAATAATCGGTGAAATAAACGACGGGGACCACAAAAATAAAAAGCAGGTAAGGCACCTGTCCACGATAGCGGAAGAGGCGGTTCCCGCTCGTTTCGAAGTTTTGGATCAAAGACATAGCAGATGGTTGTTGGCTTAGAGCTAATGGTTGTTTGGCAAGCAATTTTGTCGACGGAAAACAAACAAGCCGCCGGACTGGTTCAGTCCGTTTCCTGTTTTCTTAGAACAACTGGACTAACTTTAAGCATCATGAAAACCATCCTGATCACCGGAGCCAGCGGGGGCCTGGGCACCACGGTCACCCGCCATTTTATCGAACAGGGACACCGGGTGCTCGCCATCGTGGGCAGTGAAGCGTCCCGGCAGCAGCTCCCCCGGCATGATCATCTGCATGTCTATATAGCCGACCTGACCGAAGAAAAACAGGTTGCCGAACTCGTTGCACAAATGGTACAGGAACAGGGCCCGATACAGGGGGCGCTCCTGCTCGCCGGCGGCTTCGCCATGGGTGCAATGGAAGACACAGGGCTGGACGAGATCCGGAAGATGCTGGCCATCAACTTCGAAACCGCCTACACGATTGCAAGGCCCTTGTTTGCGCGGATGCTGGAGCAGAACGAAGGACGCATCGTCTTCACCGGCGCGCGCCCGGCCCTGCAACCATCCGCGGGAAGCCGGATGCTCGCCTACAGCCTGAGCAAGTCCCTCCTCTTCCGCCTGGCCGAATGCCTCAACGAAGAAGCGAAGGGAAAGAACGTCAGCGTATCGGTGCTGGTGCCTTCTACCATTGACACGCCGGCCAACCGCAAGGCCATGCCACATACGGATCCGGCCGACTGGGTGACGCCCGAAGAGATCGCCGCCATCCTCGACTTCTTTCTTTCCGACACCGCCGGCCCGCTGCGCGAGACGGTGATCAAGGCCTATAAAAATTCCTGAACCGGCGCTCTCCCCTCCACTACAGCCTGCCGCATATTTTCGAGCAGGCTGACCAGCATCTGCGGCTTGAGCAGGTTGAAATGCGCATAGGAGGCATGGGCCCCGATCTTCACCGTGAAGCTCCCGGGATGATCCGTCAGCGTGCGGAACATATCCTCATCGGTGCGGTCATCACCCGCCGCGAAGATGAAATCATACCGGTGCGTGGCCAGGATCTTCCGGATCGCCGTGCCTTTGTCGATGCCGCGGTTGCGCACTTCGATGATCTTGTTCCCCTCCAGAATATCGAGCCCCTTCCCGGCCAGGGCCAGCTGCAATTCGTTGCAGAGCTCCTCGGCGCGCAGGGCGCCGAGGAGCGGTTCGGCATTGCGGTACTGCCAGACGATCGAGACTTCTTTTTCTTCAATGAAAGACTGCGGACAACGGCGCTCGAAGCTCTCCATGATCGCAAGGGCATGCCCCTTCCATTCGCTGTGGGTCTGCACCTGGGTGATCCAACGGGTACCGTACCAGTGCACCCTGGCGCCATGTTCGGCCACGAGGTGCATCGGCAGGTTGGCAAATTGCTCTTCCAGCCAGCTGCTTCTGCGGCCGCTGATCAGCACCACATCATTGCCGGGCACCGAGCCCAATGCCGCCAGCAGCGCGCGCAGGTCGGGACCCGGAACGGCCTGCTCGGGCTCCGAACGGAAGGGTACCAGCGTACCGTCGTAATCCAGCAGGAGCAACCGCTGCGCTGCACCCCGGTAGCGCTCCATCAGGTGAATCCGCGAGAGGTCGTCGAGAAAAGTTTCCTGGAACCGCTCCTGCCGCTGCTTGACCTGTTGCAGGCATTTCAGGAAGTCAT
>CBHWDR010000330.1:0-4541 GCA_966112575.1 uncultured Chitinophagales bacterium | reverse complement strand
TGCGAAGTGATGATGTTGAGGTCACGAACGGCTACGGGATTCACGAAACCCGAGTTGGTCAGGTTACGGTTACGGCCGATCTGGTTGAACGAGTTGCGCAGCACCGGATCGTCGATACCGAAGATGTTGTAGCGACCGTCAGCCAGGTAAGGCGAAACGTTGGGCGCGGTAACGAAAGCCAGGCGGGCCGAACCGGCAGTGGAGAAAGGCGTGCCGGGCAGGGAGCCGGAGTTGGGCGAGCGGGTGGAACCGCGGCTGAAGTTGAAGTTGCCGCCTACTTTCAGCCAGTTGTTCACGCGCTGGTCCACGTTCATCCGCATTTGCTTGCGGTCGAAGGAGTTGGTCTGCAGCACCCCTTCCTGGTTGGAATAGTTGGCGCTGAAATAATAGCGGGTGCCGGCATTGGAACCGGATACGCTGAGCGTGTGGTTGTGCTGGAAACCGGTCTGGTACACATAATCCGCCCAGCGGGTGTCGACCTTGCGGCCACCGATGGTATCCAGGAAGAAGAGCGGGTTGCCGGCAGGAACGCCGCTGACCACTACTGCGTTGAGATTGCGCAGCGCTTCGTTCTTCATGGCCACATACTGGTCGGCATTGAGCACTTCAAAAATGTTGAACGGCTTGGTCCAGCCCATCCAGGCTTCGTAAGAAACCCGGGGCTTGCCCTTGCCTCTCTTCGTGGTGATCAGCATCACCCCGTTGGCGGCGCGCGAACCGTAGATCGCCGCGGCGGCCGCATCTTTCAATACCTCGATCGACTCGATGTCGCTCGGGTTGATATTACCCAGCACGTTGTTGGCGGCGAGGTTGGTAGAGATATCGCCGGAGAAGGAAGGAACACCATCGATCACGATCAGCGGGAAAGTAGAGCCGGTGATCGAGTTGGCGCCGCGGATGCGGACCACCGGGGGGTTACCCAGTACGCCATTGGGCAGGGTCACGTTCAGACCGGCAGCCTTACCGGCCAGGGCCTGGTCGAAGCTTTGAACCGGCTGGTCTTTCAGCGCCTTGGCGCCGATGGTGGAAACAGAGGAGGTCTGGTCGCGGCGGCGCACGGAGCCATAGCCTACCACCACTACTTCATCGAGGCTGCGCTGCGTGGCGCTCATGCGGGCATTGACCACATTCTGGTTGCCGATGCTGATCTCCTGGGTACCCATGTCGGTATAGGAGAACACCAGGGTACGGCCATTGGCCGGAACATTGAGGGAGAAGGTGCCATCCTCTTTGGTGATGGTGCCCACCTGGGTGCCTTTTACCTGCACCGAAACATTGGATAGGGGACTGTTTTTGTCATCGGTGACTTTTCCGGTCACCGTACGCTGGGCCCATGACTGAATAGCCAGGAGCGTCAGCATGACGCTGAAGAATAGAAATTTTCTCATGTGCATGTTGTTTTATTAAGAAAAAGCGATCGGTCCAAATTTCTCCTCCCTGCGCACTAATCCGTGTATGGAGCTCTCTATCAACGAGACAGGCCATTCATCCAAAATGCTGCACAATTTAACGTCCCGGATTTCGCAGCAAAATATTTTTCGACGAATGCGGGCGCCTGCTCATAGCCATTAGCTATAACTAAGTTTTGATGATTTACTAAGCCATTGGTTCTTAATCATAAAAACCTGTGTATATCGCACACGAAGCGGGATTTCTAATCTGGATTAGAATTTTTGCTTCTGTCGGTGGAAACGAAAAAACCCCTGCGGGTGCAGGGGTTTTTAAAACAATCAGGCGGTCCTTCAGGCGGTTCGCTTGCCTTTATTACGATAAACGACCAGCAGGAGCGCCGGGAGCAGGATCAGGTTTGCGGCAGTTGCCGTCACCAGGGTTAAAGAGGTGAGCCATCCCAGGGCCTTGGTGCCGCCGAAGCCCGAAAAGCAGAAGATCACGAAGCCGGCAATCAGCACCACCGAGGTATAGATGATGCTCACGCCCGTGGAGTGGATCGTTTCGATCACCGTCCTTGCCGGGTCGCCGGTGCCGGCCAGCTGTTGTTTGTAGTTCACCAGGAAGCGGATCGTAATGTCGATCGCGATCCCCAGGGCCACGCTGAACACCAGTACCGTAGAGGGTTTGAGCGGAACACCCACCCAGCCCATCACGCCGGCCGTGATGATCAGGGGGATCACATTGGGCAGCAGGGAGCAAAGCAGGATCCGGCCCGAGCGGAACAGGTAGAGCATACAGAGCGCGATCAGCAGGAAAGCCCAGAAGATGCTTTCTTTCAGGCCGTTGATGATAAAGCGGGAACCTTCGAGGAAGGTCACCGAGGTGCCGGTGAGTTGCACATTGTACTTCGAGGTATCGAAGATCTGGTTCACCCGGGTCTGCACCGAGTCGAGGATCAGGGGGAGGCGGGCCGAGCCCACATCCATCATGTTCACCGAGATCCGCGCCTGCTGCTTGTTGGAGTCCATGAAGGAGACCAGCAGCTTGCTCATCGAGTTGCCGCCGCCATCGCCGCCGGTCAGGTAAGGACGCAGGGCGATGAGGTCATTCTCCCCCGGCATGATATAATAGGTGGAATCGTTCTCGAAGAAGGCTTGCTTGGCAAACTTCAATCCTTCGGTGATCGTAAGCGGCTTGCCGATATAGGGCTGGGCGGCGAGGTACTGCGTGAGCGAATCGATCTTCATCAGGTTGCCCAGGTTGCGGGTAACGCCGTATTTCTTTTTCGTATCCACCACGATCTCCAGCGGCATCACCCCCTTGAAATTGGACTCGAAGAATTTGAGGTCGGTGTAGATCTTGTCGGTCTGCGGCAGGTCGTCCACGATATAGCCAACGCTCTTCAGGCGGAAAAGTCCGACCACGGAAGCGATGAGGAGTACGGCCGTTGTGGCGAAGATGATCTTCCGGTGGTGGATGGACCAGAGCTCGAGGCGATCGAGGGAGCGAAGCAGGCTGCGGTTGTCGAGGTAGCGCATATGCCGGGGCTTCGGCGCCGGCAGCATCTTCAGGGCCACGGGGATGAGGAAGAGCGAGATGAAGAAGAGCAGCATGATGTTGATGCCGGCCACCAGGCCGAATTCCTTGAGGATCTCGCTCTTCGTGAGTGCGAACACGGCGAAGCCAATAGCCGCGGCGATATTGCAGAAGAGCGTGACCACGCCCATCTTGGCGATCATCAGCTCGAGCGCCTCGTGCTTGTTTCCGGTTTCGCGGTAGGCCGTGTGGTATTTGTTGAGGAAATAGATGCAGTTGGGGATGCCGATCACCACCACCAGGGGCGGAATGAGGGCCGTGAGCAGGGTGATCTTATAGCCCAGGAGCTGCATGGTGCCGAGGCTCCAGATCACACCGATGATGACTACGGCCAGGGAGAGCAGGGTGGCCGAAAGAGAGCGGAAGAAGACCAGGAGGATGAGGGCCGAAAGCAGGATGGAGCCCACGAGGAACCAGCGCATCTCGCGCTGGATGCGGTCGGCCATCACGGTGCGGATGAGGGGAAGGCCGCTGAGATGGACCTCGGTCTTGTGCTTTTGCCCGAAGGCCTCGGTCACTTTGGTGATCTCGTTCACGATGCCCGAGCGCGCGCGGGAGTTGAGCAGCTTGCCGTCGATCCGTACGCCCATCAGCCAGGCATTGGTCTCGGCATTATAGATCAGTCCTTTATAAAACGGCAGGTTATAGAAGATGGCCTTGCTGCTGTCGATCTCGGCCTGGGAAAGGAGGGTATCGCGGAAGATGGGCGCGGCCTGCAGGCGCTCGGCATCCTCGGCCCGGTTGAGCACCACCGTGGACGGCAGGGCCACCACGTCGAGCACGCCCTTTACTTTTTTTAGTTGCCGCCACATGTTCACGTAGTCGTTGAACACGGCTTCGGTGAAGAGGTTGGGTTGCCGGATCCCCACTACCAGGAGATTGCCGTCTTCACCGAACTTCTGGCGGAAGGCCTGGTAAGCCTGGTATTTCGGGTTGTCGGTAGGGATGGCCCGGGTGAATTCGTACGAGAGCTTGACCTTACTGGCTTCGTAGCCTAAAAAAGCGGTAACGCCCAGCAGGATGATCAGCCACAGGTAGCCATAACGCAGGATGAGCCGGGCAAGAGATTTCCACATGAAGGATTGAATTTGGCGCAAGATTACACGAATTTTGGCCGAATTGCACGAATTAGGCGGCTCCATTGGGGATGGTCCTTACCCTTTTTTTGAACCACGAAGACACCAAGACACAAAGAGACACAGAGGATTTCGTTTAGGAGCAACCCTTCCTAACGATTTTTATATGCCTTCAGAATATGAGCCATCATTCGGTTAGAGGTTCTGTCCCTCTTTATTCCTTGTTTCTTGTTCTATATTCTTTATTTCTTTAGAGGCCGCCCAAGTGCCTCTTACGTAGGTTGCGCCCGATGGGGCACAGGGGGCATGAGGGTTCCTTGATGTCCCAGGGCTATCCCGAATGGTCGGGACTCTGGGTTACCTTTATTTCGCCCCTCCCGACTGTTCGGGAGGGGAGTGGGCATCTGGAAATGGACCAGCATCTAATGATTAATGATCCTGCGCACCGTTTACATCATCTTCGATATGGCACCGGTA
>CBHWDR010000329.1:0-4546 GCA_966112575.1 uncultured Chitinophagales bacterium | reverse complement strand
TGCCCTGCACCAGCTCGAGCATGGAGAGGAAGATGAAGATAGCGTGTACCCGGTTCTCGCAGCGCTGGAAGACTTTCTCGAAGGAAAGGGTCCGCTCGCTCTGGGCAACGGAGATGATCTCGGTTTTCGTGTGCTCGATCGAGTAGTTGTAGCGCACCACGGTGTGCACCGGCCTGTTGAACCGCTCCTGGTATTTCTGCATCACCCGCTCGAAGGCCTTCATTAGCTTGAACAGGGTAATGGTTTGCACTTCGGTGCCTTCGCTGGCTTCCTCGCCGATCTGTGAGAGCTCCTTCTGGATATTGCCACGGCGGATCATGAGCATGCGCTCGGCTTCCAGCTCGGCCATCTTCGCCGAGGCCTCCTTGTACTTCTTGTACTC
Organism: uncultured Chitinophagales bacterium; assembly: GCA_966112575.1. Taxonomy (GTDB): domain Bacteria; phylum Bacteroidota; class Bacteroidia; order Chitinophagales; family Chitinophagaceae; genus Flavisolibacter. Next base: position 4,164 of record CBHWDR010000329.1, on the reverse strand, counting down.
CAGGATCTTGTCAACGAGCTCCTGGCGGGGGTCGATCTCATTGCCCTGGGCATCGATCTCCTTGCGGGGAAGGAGCATCTTGGCCTTAATACGCATCAGCGTCGAGATGAAGAGAATGAACTCGCTCGACAACTCGATATTCAGCGATTCCTGTCCATGGATGTACTCCAGGAAGTCCTTGATGATGCGGTTGATGGGAATATTGTAGATATCCAGCTCGTCCCGCTCGATGAAGAACAGGAGGAGGTCGAAGGGACCTTCGAACTGGGGAAGCTTGATCTGGTAGGTACTCAAAATCACAGATTTTTTGGATGACTCGGATGGCACGGAAGAATCACGGTATCGGTATAAACGGGCTCCGTGAAATCCCGGCATCCTTTCCATCCGTGATATAAAAAGTCCCGCAGATCTCGTAACCTACGGGACTTCACAAAAATAAGGTATCCGGCTTAGAATGTCAGTCCCAAACCTACGCCCAGTATGCTTTTTAACTGGGTACGGGTCTCGTTCTTGGCAGGTCCGAACATCCGTACGTTATTGTCTTTATACAGGTCGAAATTGTAGTTGACCTTCAGCCATTTGTTTACGGTCATACCGATCACGTTGGTCCAGAAGAAGTCCACGCCGCCGGTGCTGTTCGACTGGCGGATGTCGAAGGTGAGGTCGGCACGGGAGCGCCAGTTCACGTTCTTCATCACGTCGCGCTTGAACTGGGCCGAAACGAGGGCGCCGGCTTCCCAGCGTACTTCTTTCGCAGGGTCCACGTCGTAGAGATCGGCCAGGGTGCGTTCGGCGGAGCCATCCGGCTTGATGCCACCCTGGTGAACCAGGCTATAAGGCTGGTTGGTCACGATCACCCAGCGGGCCATGGGTCCTACGTGCACACCAAAGGTTCCATTCTTCGAGCGCAGCTGCACACCGGGGCTGAAAACCAGGTAAGCGGGCGCAAAGAAGCCGGAGACGCGCTTGCGGGGCGACTCGGTGTAATCGTATCCATTGGTGATCTGGGTTCTCAGGTTGGTAACGGTACCAACCGACAAGGCGCCCACAAGGGAATGACCGAACTTGGAATAGAGGTCGATCTTGTCGTCGACCTTCTGGGTGCCCAGGCGATGGGTGCGCACCAGGCCGTAGGTCAGGTCAACGGAATTGTCGAAGCTGTTCTTCCCCCACGACTTGTTGGCGAAGAGGTTGAGGGCTGCCGCACCGGAAAGAGAAAACTTCTCCGATCCTACCGGCGCATAGTTGCGGGTACCGGTTTGTCCGCCCATCAGGCTGAACATGCCGCCGGTCTTCCAGGCCGTTGCGGACTTCTCTTTCTTTTGTGTTTGGGCAGATGCGGAAACCAGCGAGATACAGGCACACGCAAGTAAGGCAAGACGTCTCATTGTCAGTAGTTTGGTTTAAAGCACCCCATCAGGGGTCTGCTTCAAAGATAATGGGATTGCGGTAGAGCGCAAAGTGGGCAGCGGGAGTGGGCAAAGGGCAGTGGGCAATAGGCAATAGTGAATGGTGAGTATGAATAGCCTGACGTCACCAGGTGCAGCATACTACCCCCGTCTCCTCCCGACGATTCGGGACTCCTATCTCCTGTCTTCGTCCGCCATAGTCCGATAGGACGACGGCGGACTCCTTTCTCCTGTCTCCTCTCTCCTGTCTCCTTACTTCTTCAGACTGTCCCGGATCTCCATCAGCAGCTTCTCCTGGAGGGTATACTCCGGTGCGGCGGGAGCGGCAACAGGCGCTTCTTTCTTGCGCTTCATGCGGTTCATGGCCTTGATGACCATAAAGAGCGCCAGGGCTACAATGAGGAAGTTGAGGATGGCAGCGATGAACTTGCCGTACTTGACGGCGCCCCAGGTCAGGTTTTCGAGGTCCTTCACACCGGCCTTTTCGAGTACGGGCTGAAGGATCAGGGGCGTGACCACGTCTTCTACGAGGGAGGAGACAATCGCGCCGAAAGCGGCACCAATGATCACGGCAATGGCCAGATCAACAACATTGCCCTTGAGGGCGAACTCTTTAAATTCTTTGACGAAACCCATAGCAGTTAGATTTATGCAGATTTAAAATAAGTGTTTCTACGGATTTGTAGAATTATTTCGGGGCAGTGTGGGAAATTTCATGTCGAGTGACCGTAACCGTTCGACCAGCGTTTTGGCGATGAGGTATTCTTTGTACCAGTTCTGGTCGGCGGGCACGATGATCCACTCCGGCTCGTTGCAGGCGTCGAAGGCTTCTTCATACATCTGCATGTACTTGTCCCAAAGCTTGGCTTCCTCCAGATCATTGGCATTGTACTTCCAGTTCTTCGCAGGATCCTCGATGCGCTCCCGGAGTCGAACCTGCTGCTCCTCGGGCGAGATATGGAGGTAAAACTTGAATACTTCGGTGGCACTGTGTTCCTGCAGCAGGCGCTCGAAATGATTAATGGCCTTGAAGCGTTTCTTCGCGGTATCGTCATCGCACCAGCCATGCACACGGGTCACCAGCACATCTTCATAATGGCTGCGGTTGAACACCTGGATCATGCCTTTTGCGGGTGCATGCCGGTGGATGCGCCAGAGGAAATCATGGCTCAGTTCTTCGGCTGTGGGAGCCTTGAAGGGCTGCACGCGCACACCCAGGGGATTGAGCTGCCCGAATACGTTCTTCACCGCCCCGTCCTTGCCGCTGGCGTCCAGGCCCTGGAGCACCACCAGTACCGAGTGCTTGCCTTCGGCGAACATCAGGTTCTGCAGGGCGTCGAACTCTTCGAGGAGGGCCTCGGTGGCTTCTTTCGTGGCCTTTTTTTCCAGGTCTTTCGGGGCGCGGGTAGAGATGTCGTTCAGGCGGGGCATAAATGATTTTTATAAATCAAATGTAACTGATGCACTTTTGTGCCCGTCATGGGCTCACGCAATTTTATCAACTGGATCCTCTTCGCCCTGCTCGCCATTATTTGGGGCAGCTCCTTCATCCTCATGAAAACGAGCGCTGAGCAGCTGACGGGCATCCAGATCGGGGCGGTGCGCATCTTTGCCGCAGGCCTGTCCTTCCTTCCACTGGCGCTCATGCACATTTTCCAGGTGCCCGTTCGCAAGCTCTTCGCCATCTTCCTTTCCGGGCTGCTGGGCAACCTGCTGCCGGCCTTCCTCTTCGCCACGGCCATTGCCCGCGACGGAGAGAGCTCCCTGGCATCCATCCTCAACTCGCTGACCCCGCTGTTCGTGGTGCTGATCGGCATCCTATTCTTCAAGGCGAAAGTGGAGAAGATGAAGATCATCGGCGTGCTCGTTGGCTTTGCCGGGCTGGTGATCCTCGCGGTTTCCCGCGGGCCGCTGACCGGCGGCAGCGGGCTCCTGCTGATCCTCGTGGCTACGGTCTGCTATGGCATCACGGTCAACCTGGTGGGCTATTACCTCAAAGGCATCTCGCCTATCCGCATTGCCTCGATCTCCCTCGCGATGGTCGCGATCCCCGCTGCCTATGTGATGTACCGCGAAGAGCTCTTCTCCCGGTTCCGTTACGACAGCGAGGCCAAAGACGCCATTGGCCTCGCGGCCCTGCTGGGTGTGGGTGGCAGCGCGATCGCCACGGCATTCTTTTACATGCTGATCCAGCGTGCCGGGGCGCTCTTCGCCTCCCTGGTCACCTATGCCATTCCCATCGTGGCGATCTTCTGGGGGCTGCTGGCAGGCGAGCAGATCGGCCCTCTACAGATCGGCAGCCTGGCGCTCATCCTGAGTGGTGTGGCGCTGGCGAACAGGAAGAAGATTGGGGGTTAACGGTTGACCGTTGGCCGACCATAGTTGGTCGTGCATGCCTTGAGCTGCTTCTACTTTCGAAAGGCGTCATTGCTAGCGGAGCGAAGCAAAGGCTAAGAGGAATTGTTTCGGTCGTTTACAGTTGTGGTGGCTTTGGAAGAGGGGCGGTCATTTCCTCTGTTCATCACCCTGAGACAAAGAGAGGGCTAAGAGTCATGCTGGCCTTTGGCGGATTCTGCTTCCTTCTATGTCCGTCCTTGTGAGCGTCATTGCGAGTGTCCTTACACACGTCCTTGCGAGCGACATCCTGAGCTTGTCGAAGGAACCGCAAAGACTTTTGCTTCGGTCGCCTAAAGCAGTAGAGGCTTTCGGGGAGGTTGACCTTTTCTTCTGTTTATTACCCTGAGCGCGGAGGGAC
>CBHWDR010000328.1:0-4554 GCA_966112575.1 uncultured Chitinophagales bacterium | reverse complement strand
TGGACAAATCAAAAATTAAAAAGACCTTCTCTCTCCAATTGCACGATTGGAAAGAAAGTCTCCAGGTTTGTTTAGAGAAAATGCGGCAACAGGCCTGATCACTCGAACTTGCGCAGTACATCCTCCATTAACGCACGTATCTCCGCCGTGTTCAGCTGACCGATGCTGCCTTCGTGCGTATGTTTCAGGCCTTTTGACAGATCGAAGCTGAATTCGCCTTTTTCGATCCGGTTACCCACCTCGCGGTATGCTTCGCGGAAGGGAAGCCCCTCGTTCACCAGCTCATTCACCGCCTCAACACTGAACAGGTAACGATACTTCTCCTCTTTTAAGATATCCTGCTTCACCTCGACCTGGGAAAGCATTACCTGCGCCAGTTGCAGGCAGGCTTTCAGTTCCTCGATAGCGGGAAACAGGATCTCCTTGGTCAACTGCAGGTCGCGGTGATAACCGGAAGGAAGGTTGGCGAGTAATAAAGTCAGCTCATTGGGGAGCGACTGGATGCGGTTGCACTTGGCGCGGATCAGCTCGAGCACATCCGGGTTCTTCTTATGCGGCATGATCGAACTGCCGGTGGTCAGCTCGGAAGGGAAGGAGATGAAGGCAAAATTCTGGTTCAGGTAAAGGCAGGCATCCATCGAAAGCCGGCCCAGGGTTGCGGCGATGGAGCTCAGTGCCATGGCCGTGATCTTCTCGGTCTTGCCCCGCGTCATCTGCGCATAAACTGAATTGTAGTTTGGTGCAGCGAAGCCAAGCAGCTCCGTTGTGCGGGTGCGGTTGAGCGGGAAAGAGGAACCATAACCGGCCCCACTGCCCAGCGGATTTTTATTGATGACGGCATAGGCCGCAGCGAGCAGTTCGAGGTCATCCACCAGGCTTTCGGCATAGGCGCCGAACCAAAGCCCGAAGGAAGAAGGCATGGCGATCTGCAGGTGTGTATAGCCGGGCAGAAGCACTTCGCGGAATCGTTCACTCTGTTCTTGCAGCAGGTCAAAGAACCGATGGGCTTCATCGCGGATGGCCCGGGCTTCTGCGCGGAGATAGAGTTTGATGTCCACCGCCACCTGGTCGTTGCGGCTGCGGCCGGAATGGATCTTCTTTCCCACGTCGCCGATGCGTTGGGTCAGCAGCAGCTCCACCTGGGAGTGCACGTCTTCCACGTTTTCGCCGATCATGAATTGGCCCGCTTCGATCTCTTCCGCGATCTGCTTCAGGGCCTGCACGGCGATATCCGCTTCTTCCCTGCTCATCAGGCCGACCTCGCCCAGCATGGTCACGTGCGCGATCGAGCCCTGCACATCATAACGGGCCAGCAGGATGTCGAATTCCTTGTCACGGCCAACGGTAAAGTTTTCGATCAGTTGGGATACGGCCGTGTTTTCTTTTTGCCAGAGCTTCATCGAAGGACGCGGTTGAGGAGTTGAATATAGTCGGTGATGCCATTGCGAATTTCATCCAAAAAAATGAATTCGTCCGCGGTATGAGAGCGGGCGGAGTCGCCCGGTCCCATCTTCAGCGCGGGAAAGGGCATCAGGGCTTTGTCGGAGGATGTGGGTGAGCCATAGGTGGTTTTGCCCAGCGCTAGGCCTGCCTGCACCAGTGGATGATCCGGCTGGATGATGCTCGAACGGAGCCGGCAGCTGCGGGGGCTGATCTCGCTTTGCAGGTGCTGGCGGATGATCTCCAGCACATCTTCGTGCGTATAGTGTTCGTTGATGCGCACATCGATGATGAAGCGGCATTCGGAAGGAACCACATTGTGCGCCTTGTTCGGCGTTTCGATCGACGTTACCGTCATCTTCACCGGCCCGATGAGGTCCGATACTTTTTCGAAGCGATAGGTGTAGATCCATTCGATGTCCATCATCGCCTTGTAAATCGCATTCTCGCCTTCGTTGCGCGCTGCATGACCGGCAACACCGTGGGCCACAGCATCGATCACCACCAGGCCCCGTTCGGCGATGGCCAGTTGGGTGAGCGTTGGCTCTCCCACGATGCCGCAATCGATCGGGCCCAGTTCGGGGATCAGGCGCTCGATGCCATCCTTGCCGCTGATCTCTTCTTCCGCGGAAGCGGCATAAACGAGGTTATAGGCCAGGCCGGCATCCTCGTGGAAATACAGAAAGGCAGCCAGCAGCGAGACCAGCGACCCGCCCGCATCATTGCTGCCAAGTCCGAAGAGCTTGCCCTCTTTTTCGATCGGCGTAAAGGGGTCGAGCGTATACGCGGGATTGGGCTTCACCGTATCGTGGTGCGAATTGAGCAGGAGGGTAGGCTTCGAGGGGTCGAAATGCCGGTTCCGTGCCCAGACATTGTTCTTCAGGCGACGCACCTCGCAGCCATGCGACTCGAGGTAAGCCTGGAGTATCTGGGCGGTGCCTTCTTCCTCCCTGCTGAACGAAGGCGTGGCGATCAGGTCTTTCAGCAAACCGATCGATCCCTGCTGCAGCGCTGCGATATGTTCGTTATTCATGGACAATGCTGGTTCCTTTTTCACCGTTTACGAGTGCCTGCAGGTCTTCTGCCTTGCCGATGATCACTTTTCGTACGCCCTGGCCGAGCGCTGAAAAAGCGTTGTCGAGCTTGGGGAGCATGCCCGCAAAAACAAGGCCCTGATCCTTCAGCTCCCGGTAATGCTTCGGAGTGATGGTGGGAATAACGGTGGCCTCGTCACCAGCATCGCGCAATACGCCTGCTTTTTCAAACGAATAGATCAGCGTTACCTCAAAGCTGGCGGCCAGTGCTTTCGCCGTTTCCTGTGCGATGGTATCGGCGTTGGTATTGAGGAGCTGGCCCCTGCCGTCGTGGGTAATGGGCGCCAGCACCGGCGTGAAGCCGCCCTTCAGCAGGTTCTCCAGCAGCTTTGCATTAACGGCATCCACATCGCCTACAAAACCATAATCCAGGGTGGGATGCACGCGCTTATGCGCCCGGATCACATTGCCGTCGGCGCCCGAAAGCCCGATCGCGGCGCAGCCCTGCGACTGGAGTTGGGCCACCACGTTCTTATTGATGTAGCCGGCATAGACCATCGTCACGATCTTCAGGGTCTCGGCATCGGTGATCCTCCGGCCATCAACCAGCTCCTGCGGGATCTGCAGCTGCTCCGCCATGCGTGTGGCCAGCTTGCCGCCGCCGTGGATGAGGATCCGCTTGCCTTCAAGCGCCGAGAAGTTGTGCAGGAATGCCGACAGCTTGCTTTCATTGTCGATGATGTTCCCGCCGATCTTGACAACGGTGAGTTTATCCATTTTTCGATTTGATGATATGGCTCAGAACGGCCTGTGCGGCCCATACGCGGTTGCCCGCCTCCCGCGTCACCAGCGAGTTGGGACCATCCAGGATCTCGTCGCTCAGCTCCACGTTGCGGCGTACGGGCAGGCAATGCATCACGCGTGCATCATTGGTGTGTGCGAGTGATGCGTTGGTCAGCATCCAGGAAGGGTCGGTGGTCAGCACCTGGCCATATTGCTGGTAGGAGCTCCAGTTCTTTACATACACATAGTCGGCGTCTTTCAGTGCTTCCTGCTGGTCGTAAACGATGGTTGCCCCATTGGTATATTTTTCATCCAGGTCATAGCCATAGGGGTGGGTGATCACGAAATCAGCAGCACCCCAGGCATTCACCCACTGGGCAAAAGAGTTGGATACGCACTGGGGCAGGGCTTTTACATGTGGTGCCCAGGTGAGCACGATCCTGGGCCGGCGGCCGGTTAGGTTCCGGGCGGCGCGATCTTCTTCGATGGTGATGATATCGGTCAGGCTCTGAAGCGGATGCAGGGTGGCGCTTTCGAGGCTGATCACGGGAATGCCCGAATATTTGATGAACTGGTTGATATATCGTTCGCTATAGTCTTCTTCGCGATTCTTCAGGGAAGGGAAGGTTCGGATGGCCAGCACATCGAAATACTGGCCCATGATCGGCGCTGCGTCTTTTACATGCTCCACGGTCGTACCGTTCATGATCGCGCCTTCTTCGAATTCCAGGGCCCAGCCTTCACTGCCCACGTTGAACACGATCGCTTCCATGCCCAGGTTCTGGGCGGCCACCTGCGTGCTCAGGCGGGTGCGCATACTGGGATTCAGAAACAGGCAGCCGATGCGTAAACCTTTGCCCAGCGTGCCTGCGGCGCGCGGATTGGCTTTGTGCGCCAGGGCCTCACGGACCAGCGCGTGCACATCGGGAACATCATGAACGGAAATGAATTGCTTCACGTCTACAGAATTTTTACAATTAGGCAGTAACAGGTTCGGGCAGCCCGATCTCGGAACGGAGGGCCTGGAGGAATTCTTCCAGCTGCTCGCGGCCGATGTTCAGTGCAGGCAACAGGCGGATCACGTTGGGCTTGGCCTCACCGGTAAAGATGTGGTGCTTCCAGAGCAGGTGTTTCTTCAGCTCCTTCTGCTCCTCCGGAGCGTCGAAGCCGATCATCAGCCCCTTGCCCCGTACATTACCGAGCGCCGACAGGGACTTCAGCTCCCCGATGAGCCATTCGCCGTTGCGCGCGGCCTGCTGCACCAGGTCTTCCTGCTCGATCACTTCCAGCACCGCCA
>CBHWDR010000327.1:0-4566 GCA_966112575.1 uncultured Chitinophagales bacterium | reverse complement strand
GCACCGTAGCCTATCATTCCAGCATCGGCTGTCCCTTCACCTGTTCCTTCTGCGCCGTGGTGCCGATCTACGAGGCGCGCTGGAAAGGGAAGTCGGCCCGGCAGATCTACCAGGACGTAAAATACCTGAAAGACCGGTGGGGCGCTGACTCCATCGAGTTCCACGATAATAATTTCTTTGTTTCCGAAAAGCGGGTCATCGAATTCGCGGAGCTCATCAGGGGCGAAGGCATGAACTGGTGGGGCATGGCGCGGATCGATACCATGTCGAAGTTCCGCGACTCCACACTGTCCCTGATCCGCGAAGCGGGCTGCCGCATCATCTTCTTTGGCGCCGAAAGCGGCAACGACGAGGTGTTGCGGCAGATGGATAAGGGCGGCACGCAAACCGGCGCGCAGATCGAAGCCTTTGCGGCGCGGATGAAGCAGTTCGATATCGTACCGGAATATTCTTTTGTGCTGGGCATGCCGGCGCCCACACCGCAGGAGGTGGAAGCGCGGGTCGACTTCGACATCCGCTTTATTCGCAAGATCAAGCAGATCAATCCCGATACCGAGATCATCGTTTATCTCTACAGCCCCGTGCCTACGGAGGGCTCGGAGCTTTATCGCGAAGCGGTGGCCAACGGGTTCCGGTTCCCGCAAAAGCTGGAAGACTGGATCGCGCCGGCCTGGGAAGGTTTCGACCTGCGCAAGAACCCGCTCACGCCCTGGCTGACACCGGCCCTGGTGGACAAGATCCGCAACTTCGAAACGGTGCTCAACGGCTATTATCCCACGAAGACCGACATCCGCCTGAACCGGCCTAAGCGCCGGGCGATCCGGATGGTTGCCGGACTGCGCTACCGGTTGGGCATTTATCAAAAACCGTATGAGATCAAATGGCTGCAGCGGCTCTGGCGCTACCGGCAGCCGGAAATACAGGGATTCTGATGAAAGAAACGATCACCGAAAACGAATTTGAACAGGCTTACCGGCAGGTGCGCTTGAAGGAAGGCTGGATCATGCCCGATGCGCTGGTGCAGCAACTGCCCGAAGTGAGCCGCGATCATCCGCTATGGAAGGAGTGGACCCTTCGCAAAGGCTCGACCGGGCGGTTGCTGCACTATCTCCGTACGCATCCCGAGAAAAAGCGCATCCTGGAAGTGGGTTGCGGCAATGGCTGGCTCTCCAACTGGATGTCGACCCTGCCCGGTGTGACCGTGACCGGCCTCGATATTCACCCCGGCGAGATCGCGCAGGCGAAGCGGGTGTTCGGGGAGCGGGCCTCGCTGCAATTCGTACAGGGCGAGTTGCAGGCGCTCATCGATGCCGGAAACCGGTTCGACCTCGTCCTCTTCGCGGCTTCGATCCAGTATTTCCCGGTTTTTTCCACCATCGTCGGGCAGGCGCTTTCCTGCCTGCTGCCGGGTGGTGAGTTGCATATCATGGACAGTCCTTTCTACGAGGCATCGGAATTGGAAGAGGCCCGCAGGCGCTCGCAGCTGTATTTCGAGCGCCAGGATGCCCTTTCCATGATCCCTTTTTACCACCATCATTCTTTTGCCTCGCTGCGTCCTTTCCGCTACCGCATCCTCTATCATCCGGGCTCGGTGTTCAACCGCCTGCTGCCCGGGCGCAACCCGTTCTACTGGATCTGCATACAGCCCAAAAAATATATATGAGAAACCGGGTTCTCTTCACCCATAGCTATTTCCTGCGCTTCGATCCGAAGCAGTGGAAGATCGGGCAGCCCTATGCACCGCTGGCCACGATCTATGCGGCCTCTGTGCTGCGGGAAGCGGGTTATGCGGTGGCGCTCCATGATGTGCAGTTCGCCGAGGGTCCGGAGTCCATCGGTGCGGCGTTGGAAGTCATAGACCCGGGCCTTGTGGTGCTGTACGACGATGGCTTCAACTACCTCACCAAGATGTGCCTCACCAATATGCGTGCAGCTGCCTTCCGCATGATCGCCATCGCGAAGAGCCGGGGCTGCAAGGTGGCCGTCTCTTCCTCCGATGCGACCGACCACCTTGATGCTTACCTGGCGGCGGGCGCCGACGTGGTGCTCATCGGTGAAGGCGAACAGACCCTGCTTGCCCTGGCGGAGAAATTATTCGACGGAAGTGAGCTCTCGGAAGTTGCCGGCATCGCCTACCTGCACAACGGAGCGGTGCATCGAACGGCGCCCCGCGCGGTATTGCGTGACCTCGATACCCTGCCGCTGCCGGCCTGGGATCTTGTGGACCTTCCCGCTTATCGCAACTGGTGGATGAAGCGGCACGGCTACTTCTCCGTCAACCTGGGCACGACGCGTGGCTGTCCCTTCAAATGCAACTGGTGCGCCAAGCCGATCTATGGCAACCGGTATCATGCCCATTCGCCCGAGCGCGTGGTGGAAGAGATCCGGCTCCTGCGATCCCTTACCGATTTTTCGCATATCTGGTTCTGCGACGACATCTTCGGGCTCAAGCCGGGATGGGTGGCGCAGTTTGCAGAACTGATGCGGCAACAGCAACTGACCATTCAGTTCAAGGTCCAGTCGCGCGCCGACCTCCTGGTGCAGGAGCAATACGTCGCAGCGCTCGCCTCCGCAGGTTGCGCAGACGTGTGGATGGGTGCGGAGAGCGGCTCGCAGGCCATACTTGATGCCATGGACAAAGGCATCACGATCGGGCAGATCGAAGCGGCCACCTATTTGCTCAAGGAGCACGGGATCCGAGCTTCCTTCTTCCTGCAGTTCGGTTATCCCGGGGAAACGGCGGAGGATATTGATAAAACCCTTGCCCTCGTGCGCCGGCTGCAGCCGCATGCGATCGGCATCTCGGTTTCCTACCCCTTGCCGGGAACCGTGTTTTATGAACGGGTAAAAAGCCAGTTGAAAGAAAAAGCCAACTGGACCGACTCCGACGAGCTGGCCCTGATGTTCCGCAATACCTATGCACCGGCATTCTACCGGCAACTGCATCGGTTTGTGCACCTCGATTACCGCCTGCAGCAGGCCCGGGCGCGCAGCCGCTCCCTGCTGCGCCGGCCGCGAAGCGCCGACTGGCCTTCGCTGAAAAACCTGGCCGCCGCGGTTTACCTGCTGCCGGTGCATTTCTTCACGCGACAAAAACTCCAGCGTCTCGCCCGATGAACAATCGCTCCGTACATAACGATGAAGGGGCGGCTGCTGAAGCCTTCTCGCGGCAGGCGCCGGTTTTCGACGATCGCTATGAAGGCGATGGCATCATCCGGTATAAGCGGGCCCGCGTGCGGAGCGCGATCCTGGCTTTGCTCCAGCCGGGTGCCCGAATGCTCGAACTGAACTGCGGCACCGGCAATGACGCGCTCTTTTTTGCACAACGAGGATTCCGGGTTCATGCCACCGACCTGTCGGCCGGCATGCTCCACCGGCTGGAAGCCAAGCTGCAGGTCGATCCCGGGCTCCCTGTAAGCACCGAGCAATGTTCCTTTCTCCAGCTTGATGCGCTGCGTGCGCGCGGTCCTTACGATCATATTTACTCGAACTTCGGAGGGCTGAACTGCACTGCCGACCTCGATCTTGTTTTGCGCTCGAGCGTTCCCTTATTGCGCCCCGGCGGCACGCTCACCCTGGTGCTCATTTCGAAGTTCTGTTTCTGGGAAACCCTGATGGCCTTCAGAGGAAAGTTCCGCACGGCCTTCCGGCGGTTTTTCAGCAACGGCGGCAGAAGAGCTGAAGTGGAGGGGAAGGCATTCCGGTGCTGGTACTACAGCCCGCGCCAGGTAGGGCAGGCCCTCCCCGAATTTGACCTGCTTCAGGTGGAGGGTTTGTGCACCCTCGTTCCGCCTTCCTATATCGAGGGCTTTGCCGAAAAGCATCCCGGGCTTTTCGCCTTTCTTCGGAAGGCGGAAGACCGATGGCGATCCCGCTGGCCGTTCCGGGCCATGGGCGATTATTTCATTATCAACTTAAGGAAAAAAGGTTAGGCGCGCACTTCGAGCTTGGTGCGTACTTCGCGCACTTCGAGCTTGGCTTCCCGACGCTGCTGGAGCTGGTGGAGGTAATGGTATTTGAGCCAGCTATACCGGAAGATGGTGCGGGCAACGGTCCAGCCGCGCAGGCCATCAAGAAAACCGAATTGCACCACGTAGGATTTGACGGCATTGAAGAGGGGCGATCCCAGTCGCTTCAGCCATCCCGCTTCGCGTCCTTCCATGCGGTACTTGGTGGCGCTGAGCCGGGCATAGCGGATCGCGCGCAGGCGGTAATCCTCGGCATTCTTCCACCCATAATGCAGTAAGCTGCCGGTAATGACCTTGCGCTGCAATCCGCGTCCGACGAGCTTTTCATGCACCAGGGTGAGGTCCCAGGAGCAATGCTGCCGGTGGTAGATGCGGGTTACTTTTTCAAAGCCCAGGGTGCCGAAGCGCAGGGCTTTCCGGTCGAGGAAGTTCCGGCGGCGGAAGCGGATCACCATATGCGGATCCTGTTGGGCCAGGGAATGGATACTGGCCGCGAGCCCGGGTGTGATGCGCTCGTCGGCATCGAGGGCGAGGATCCAGTCGTGCCGGGCCTTGCCAGCTCCGTAATTGCGGGAATGGCCGTAGCCCACCCAGTCGA